>NZ_JBCOCI010000013.1:0-12562 GCF_040929485.1 Phocaeicola sp. RTP21198st1_B8_RTP21198_201120
AGGACGAGGTACGCAGCACACACAACTGAGTTAGCAAAAACAGATGCCAATGCTACCACTCTTGAAAAACTTTAGGAAGGAAAACAGAAAAATGTTGTATCAAGCCTGAAACATACTTTCCCACCAAAGTCCGACAGACCCAAAAATCCGAATAAAAATGAAACTCAGTTCCTGTTTAAATGTTGTTCAGCATTCTTTTGAAAGTTTTTTTTTTTTTAAATTAAACAACCTCTCATATCGCAAAGCAATTCCTATCTCACATCCCAGCTTCCCCCAATAACACCCGACCATGTTGTTTGCAACCAAAAACAGTTCTTATAACCTGTCTTCCCCATTTATTTTGTACCTTTGTCACACATTGAAAATCAATAAACCGAAATATTATAAAACTATGGCAAAGGAATTAGAATTAAAGTACGGCTGCAACCCCAATCAGAAGCCGTCACGCATCTTCATGCAAGAAGGGGAACTGCCTATCGAAGTATTGAACGGACGTCCCGGATACATCAATTTTCTGGATGCTTTCAACAGCTGGCAACTGGTCAAGGAATTGAAAGAAGCTACCGGACTGCCCGCAGCAGCCTCTTTCAAGCATGTCAGCCCGGCAGGAGCTGCAGTAGGAATCGAGTTGAATGACACCTTGAAGAAAATTTATTTTGTAAACGACCTACCACTTACCTCATTGGCTACCGCATATGCCCGCGCTCGTGGCGCTGACCGCATGTCTTCTTACGGAGACTTTATCGCATTGAGCGATACTTGCGACGAAGCTACCGCACGCCTCATCAACCGTGAAGTTTCAGACGGTGTCATAGCTCCCAATTATACACCGGAAGCGCTAGAAATCCTGAAAAACAAACGCAAGGGGACATACAATGTAATTAAAATAGACCCAGCTTACCGCCCTGTACCTATTGAACACAAAGATGTATTCGGTATTACTTTTGAACAAGGCCGCAACGAAATCAAACTGGACGAAAGCCTGCTGACCCATATTCCAACTAAAAGCCAGCATTTTCCAGACGAAGCAAAACGCGATTTGATTATTGCCCTCATCACCTTAAAATATACACAAAGTAATTCTGTTTGTTATGTAAAAGACGGACAGGTTATCGGCATCGGTGCCGGCCAGCAAAGCCGCATCCACTGTACACGTCTTGCCGGTAATAAAGCGGATATATGGTATTTGCGCCAACATCCTAAAGTAATGAATCTGCCGTGGGTAGAAAAAATCCGCCGTGCAGATCGTGATAATACAATTGATGTCTATATCAGTGACGACCATGAAGATGTTTTGGCTGACGGCATCTGGCAACAATTCTTCACAAAAAAACCGAAAGTACTGACCCGCGAAGAAAAGCGCGCATGGCTGGATACCATGAAGGGGGTATCATTGGGATCGGATGCTTTCTTCCCATTTGGTGACAATATAGAACGTGCGCATAAGAGCGGAGTGGCATACATAGCACAAACCGGAGGTTCTGTACGTGATGACCATGTAATTGACACTTGCGACAAATACGGCATCACCATGGCATTCACTGGTATTCGTTTATTCCATCATTAATTATTCATACTCAGTGCAAATTGCAACACGGATTTACAGATATAAAGCAAGTCATGTTTAGTCTGCAAAATCCGTGTTTACAATCCATATAAAAAATCGTCTTAAAATTTATATCCCGCTGTTACAAACCCGGTAATATTTTTCCCTTGAAGTTCTTTTTGAAGTTTGCACAGCCCTAACCGTCCTTCCACTCCTATCATATAATGCCGGTATTCCACCGACAACCCTATTGCCACTCCATAATCGAAACGGCGCAGATCAAGTCCGCCTTTGCCAAAAGTATCTATTTCAACCACATTTCCAGTATTCCAATCCGGCGTAGAAGATGATGACCAGCGATGCCCTAAAGCCTTGGTTTTACCACCAATCCCCCATGCTCCATAGGGCCCTGCAGCAACAAGTATATGAGTATTCCGATCCATTGCAAACCGGGCTGCCACCATTACAGGCAATTCCAAATAAGATACATTTACCTTCGCCTGAGCCGAAATTCCATCTGTTTCAACAGCCGTATGATTAGTCCCTTTGGAAACAAACGAGACGCCTGTTTGTAAAGACCAGACCTTATCAAAAGGGCATTCCAGACCAATGCCTAATTTATACGCCAGCTTTACTTTAGGAGATCCCATATTATCACCTATAATATTTGCCATGCCGATACCGGCCTTTATACTCCAATCCACCTGATTCTGAGCCGGAGCCACCGTTCTTACCATCACAAACAGTGCAAAAAGAAGTAGTTTTATCACCCTTACCCTATCTATTAGTGCCATATCCAAAAAGTTTGTGTCCTTAATCATAATCTGCAAATATAGCTTTTATTTTATAAACCACGTTTCATCTAAAAAAAATGGCTGCTTCTTTCTAAAAGAGAAACAGCCGTTCTTTATATATTTATAAGATTATATCTGTGGTCAGAATTTATAACCGATAGTGGCCAATGCAGAAAGATTATAAGCACTAGCACCACTAGCTACTTTAGTAAAACTTGTGCCAGTTTCAACACCTACGACTATTTTGCCAAATTCAAAAGCAACTCCTAAACCCAAACCGGCATCAAATCTTTTTAAACCATCATCACCGAAAGTATCAGCTTTCTCGGATACACCATCTATTTTAGTTTTTCCGCCAACTCCGTAAGCCAAATACGGACCACCTTTGAAAAGAAGGTCAAAATTACTGGCTGTATGTATCCGAGCACCAACCATCAAAGGCAGTTCCAGATAAAGCTGGTTGATTGTCACATCAACCACGTCCCAAGCATCAGTTACTCCATTACCTTTCACACCTTTAGAAATAAAATTCAAACCTGTCTGGAAAGACCATACATTAGTATTAGCAAAAGGTACTTCCAAACCTATACCCACTTTATAAGCAAATTTAGCATCTGTACCATCCGTATCATCACCATACCAGTTTGACATACCAATACCCGCATTCACATTCCACTTCAGATTTGATTGTGCAGAAACACCTAGTGTAACCAATGACAATAAAATAAAAAAGGCTAGTTTTTTCATGACTGTTTGTTTTTAGTTAATAATAAATTTCAGTTCCCAATTCGTTTGTACCGTCGTTACATTCACAAATATAAGCTTTATTTTGGAAACCAGTCCTAATGTGTAAAGAAAATAAGCGGAATCTTTCATGGAATGAAAAATTCCGCTCACCAAACTATTATATAGTTATATGATTCCTGATTATCAGATACACTTATATATGATTAGAATATATAATGAAAGCCAAAGTTTAACTCATCCGTATCAAAATCTATACCAACATTTTCACTCTCATATCCATGATTCTCTTTTTTGGAATATCCAAGGAAACCATACTTGGCAACCAGACAAAAATGATCAGACAATTTGATGGCAATACCCGGTTTAATACCAATATTCCACGAATTCAAAGCGTCATTTCCCTTCGTTTTTGAAGTAGAAAAGCCAAATCCGCCATCGGCAAATAACCGGACCACATTACTACTCAAAAAGAAATAACGTGCATAAGGAACAATAGTGAAAGTATTAGTTTTCACATCACCGCTTTTATTATATTCATAACCGACTACTGTACCGACAGACCAATCTTCACTTAGTTCATAACCGACTTCCGGCAGAATCTTGAAAGTAGTATTCCTTACTTCTGTTCCTTCTGTTTCCACTTTATCAGAACCTACTCCAAATGTTCCACCTACATACACCTGCGCATTTGCAGTAATAGCAATCAATGCTACAATAACAGACAATACAATCTTTTTCATCTCTTTTGTCATTTTTAAATTAAACTTTTTACCTATTGATTCACGCTGAAGAGGTTTGCCTTCTTTGTGTTTTGCATTGTAAAGGTACTGTTTATTTTATATTTTGCAACATATTTTACACAAGAACGAATAATTCCAAAACAAAAGAGAGGATAATTAGTTAATTATTAATAAAATACTGAATATTAAATTCAATCTACATTCCTATTTATTCTTATGTCTGTTAGCACGTTTTTTACGAAACTCAGCTTTCATCTTGGCAGCTCCCGACCCATGCAACCCTGTTATATAACTTTTCTTTTTAGCCTTGGTCTTCACTTTATCTTCTTGTTTACCATTAGGAGATTTACCACCTTTGAATACAATTCCTTCAGTGATTGCTTTTTCTATATCCATCGTCTCATTTTTTAGGCGTTAAATTCTGTTTTACTATCACTCTATTGCCGGTTTTGGCACAAACAATTTCCGTTTTGCGCAAAGTACGACCTTTCATATCAAAAATCAGATTCGGATTAAAATGTTGTCCATCTATCCGGAATTCCAAATGAAGGTGTTCGGTAGTGGCACGTCCGGTTCTGCCTGTCAGCCCTACTGCATCACCGGCCTTCACGATATCTCCGGATTTTACCAAGTTCCGGGAATTATGACTATAAATACTTTCCAATCCATTATCATGACGCACAACAACTACATTTCCATAAGCAGCGTATGTTTTTGCCATACGTACTATTCCATCAAACGCACAGCGGATAGTATCATTGGCCTTAGTCTTTATATCCGTTCCACTGTGCCCCCGGCGAGCTCCGTATGCAGAAATCACTTTACCACCGGGAAGAGGAAAACAATATTCATTCTCTTTTATACTATCCAGATGAATGGAGAAACTTTTGCGCTCATTAAAGAGCCCGGGGGTATTGACTCTGATATGGTTCACTTCCATCGCGGTAAAATTACTCTTAGCCGGTCCCCCAGCCCATGCTACCACACTTATGAACAATAAAAATAGTAATTGTGTGCTTTTCATTATCTTATTTTAAAAATAAATTAATTCTTCATCCTTGGACGCTGCAAACTCTTTCAAGAGCTCCAACATATAATCTGCCGCTTCCTGCAAACCTTCCTTGCCACTATATCCATTAATAATGGTCAGCAGATGCGTAGTTCCCGCCTCCAGTTTAGTACGCTCATTATCACTGGTTGGTGTACCGATTCCGCCCATAGCATCTCTGTAAACAGGCATTCCTTCTATATTCAACTCTCCACGTCCTATCCCTTCATAAGGTTCTCCGGATTTACCGATACCCAGCACCAATGTATCTCCTTGTATTTTATCCGCATCAAAGCCGCCGATGGAATATCCGTAACGAATAGATACCAAGTTAATCAGATCTACCAAAGTATCTATCTGATACAAGGGAATTCCACGCAGGATTCTACGGCAAAGCGCTTCCCCCGAAGGACGATAACGGCTAGGGTCTTTTCCACATTTCTTATAAGCCTCCCGAGTGGCATGAATCGTAACCATATCCTTAATGGAATCCGTAGTGTACATTTCACGATAGCGTACAGTGAACTCGTCTATCTTTTTCCACAAAGATTCGCTATAAGCAGTGTTTTTTACCGTAGCACGGATGGCTATACCGGCAAACTGCGGACAGGCTTTCTTTATTTCTTTCGATACTTTTATTTCCATATTCATTTTTATACTGCGTTATTCCAATGAGTGTGTTCCTCAGACACCTAAAAGAATGCCCGATAATATCCTTCCCGACCGAATTCCTTGCCGGCGAGCCGAAAAGAAATCATCGTTATTATGATACGTACAAATGCCGGATACCTCAATATGTTCAGGTTTCACACCGTATGTCAACAGCTGCTGACGGTTGGCTTTCCACAAATCAATATGCCATTTTGCTTCTTTACGGGCTATCTGATTCATATCAAACCCCGCCTCATAAAAAGCTTGATAAACTTCATCCCCTACTTCAAAAGCCTCCAATGAAATACTGGGACCGATGCAAGCAATGAGATCCTTCCCTTGCGAACCGTATTGATCGCTCATGACCGAAACTGTCTTCTCTACAATCCGGGCCACCGTACCACGCCATCCGGCATGAATGGCAGCCACTACCTTCTTTCGAGTATCGTATAACAAAACAGGAACACAGTCGGCCGTAGATACACACAAGCAATAACCGGGAATGTCTGTTACCAATGCATCCACTCCTTCCAATTCAGTATTTACATGAATAGTATCCACAACTTTCACATGGTCACTATGGGTCTGGTGCGGAATCACGAGTTCTACCGATTCCCCGGGCAGCAAGCTACGCAGCAATTCCCGGTTGCGGTTCACATCTTCTGCCTCGTCCCCGCAATATCCGTTACAATTGAACGAGGTGTAGTTCCCCTTACTACAACCTCCGTGACGGGTGGTAGAAAAACAAGAAATGTTGGGATATGCCTTCATCAGCTCATATCCCAACATTTTATTATCTGATGTCAGCCATTTCATTTCTTTTCCTCTTCTTCGTCCCAATCCTCATCTTCATATTCATAATCGAAGTCATCATCGGCATCTTCTTCATATTTATATTCAAAGTCCTCATCCTCACCCATGTCTTTCAACTCTTCCTGCAGTTTGGCAACATCTTTGGCGCGATGAACAATTGTTTCCGTACGGACACCTTCCAACTTATTGCTGTCTTTATTCAATTCTGTCCATAAAATATCCTTCAGCTGCTGTATCCCCAGACCAGTCACCGATGAGATAAAGATATGCGGAACATTATCCGGCAATGTCGGTTCCAACATGGCAATCAGTTCTTCATCCAACATGTCACTTTTGGTAATGGCAAGCACACGTTGTTTATCCAACATTTCCGGGTTGAAGGTAGCCAACTCATTCAGCAGGATTTCATATTCCTTACGGATATCATCTGTATCACCCGGTACCATAAAGAGTAACAAAGAGTTGCGTTCTATATGGCGCAGGAAACGAAGTCCCAGTCCTTTTCCCTCACTGGCCCCTTCAATAATTCCGGGAATATCCGCCATGACAAAGGATTTTCCTTCACGATAGGACACGATGCCCAAATTCGGCTCCAGCGTAGTAAACGGATAATTGGCTATTTTAGGACGTGCCGCCGATACAGTAGACAATAAAGTGGATTTCCCTGCATTAGGAAAACCTACCAAACCTACATCAGCCAACAGTTTTAATTCTAAAATAACCATCAGTTCCTGCATGGGTTCTCCCGGTTGTGCAAAACGTGGCGCCTGGCGGGTTGCTGTACGGAAGTGCCAGTTTCCCAATCCCCCACGTCCTCCCTTCAACAGAGTTATTTCTTGTCCGTGTTCGGTGATATCACAGATATATTCACCTGTTTCAGCATTATAAACCACTGTACCACAAGGTACTTCAATAACTTTGTCTTCACCATCTTTACCAAAGCTTTTATTCTTTGAGCCATTGCCACCGTGTGTGGCAAACACGTGGCGGTCATACTTCAGATGAAGCAATGTCCAATAATTACGGTTTCCCCGCAAAATAACATGACCTCCTCTACCGCCATCACCACCGTCAGGACCACCATTGGGTACATACTTCTCACGACGCATATGCGCAGAGCCTCGCCCGCCCTTACCCGAGCGGCAATATATCTTCACATAATCAACAAAATTCGATTCAGCCATAATTAATAATTTACTAATTTTCCAACTTACTAATGTGCCAATGAAACTGTACTCCATGTATCATTATGCTGACTGACACTTTGGTGGACTGCTACATCAGCACATTAGCACATTATTATAATTTTTCGACAGTAGCAACAATGTCGGCAAAAATAGCATCCATCGTACCCAAGCCGTGAATATGCTGATATTTACCTTCGTTCTTGTACCAGTCAATCAGCGGAGCCGTCTGCGAGTGATAAACAACCAAACGCTTCTTTATTGTTTCTTCGTTATCATCAGCACGTCCCGATTCCTGTCCACGCTTAATCAGGCGGGTCATCAGTTCTTCTTCGGGTACATCCAAATCCAACATAACAGATACTTCCTGTCCACGTTCGGCCAGCATTTTCTTCAACGCTTCTGCCTGGGCGATGGTTCTGGGGAACCCATCAAAAATAACCCCTTTGCTTTCCTTGAAACTATCCAGCGTGCTTGCCAGAATATCAATAATCAATTCATCAGGCAACAACTGGCCCTGATCAATATATCCTTTGGCTGTCTTTCCCAATTCTGTACCCTTCTTAATCTCAGCACGAAGCACATCCCCTGTTGAAATGTGATTAATACCGAACTTCTCTACAATACGTTCACTCTGAGTACCCTTACCAGAACCCGGAGCTCCAAAAATTACAATGTTCAACATCTTGTTTTATCCTTTATTTTTATATTTAGTTGTACAAATTTCATTCCATTACGGTGTAAATATCCCGATAGTTACGTCCCAAACCATCATAATCCAAACCATACCCCACAATAAAATCATTGGGAATACGCATGGCCACATAATGTATATCCAGTTCCACCTCCAATTTATCAGGTTTCAATAACAAGGTAGCAATACGGATTTCTTTCGGTTTTCCAGCTTGTAATGTTTCCAACAAGTGCTTCATTGTCACCCCGGTATCCACTATATCTTCCACAATCACCACTGTACGACCCTCAATATTATCATTCAAACCTACTAACTCTTTTACCTTTCCGGTAGAAGAAGTTCCTGCATAAGAGGCCAGTTTCACGAAAGAAATTTCACTAGGGATGGTAAGGTTACGCATCAAGTCGGCAGCAAACATGAACGCGCCGTTCAATACACTTAAAAACAAGGGATTAGCTCCTTCTAAATCCCGATTAATCTCACTCGCTACCCGTGCCACTTCTTTTAAGATCCGTTCTTCAGGAATGAAAGGAGTGAAACGTTTATCTTTGATTTGAATGGTATCCATAACCGCTATTTTATTAAATTGCTGCAAAAATAACATTTTTATTCCAAGTATCGAAGTATTCACATAACCTCTTTTTGTAAATAGTGTTATCTTTGTACGTTCAAACAAAAGAGATTGTCATGAAAATTATTTCGAGCACCCAACTAAAAGAGCTGGACAAGTACACGATTGCCAAAGAACCGGTTGCCTCCATTGATTTGATGGAACGGGCAGCCGAAGAGCTGACTCGTGCCATTACCCACCGATGGGATACTTCTTTCCATATTGCAGTATTCGCCGGACCGGGAAATAATGGGGGCGATGCGCTTGCCGTAGCCCGTATGTTGTCTAAACAAAACTATCACGTAGAAGTCTTTCTGTTTAACACCAAAGGAAAACTGTCGGAAGAATGTCAGACTAATCTTGAACGGTTAAAAGAATGCGGCTCGGTCTATTTTACCGAAGTAAGCACACAATTTGATCCCCCAGTCTTGACAGAAAAGCATCTGGTAGTAGACGGATTATTCGGTTCCGGACTCAATAAACCACTGAACGGCGGATTTGCTGCTGTAGTGAAATATATTAATGCATCCAAGGCACAGGTAGTAGCCATTGATGTACCTTCAGGATTAATGTGTGAGGACAACACTTATAACATCCGTCAAAACATGATACGTGCGGATGTCACTCTCAGCATTCAGTTACCTAAGCTATCCTTTCTTTTCCCCGAAAACGAAGACATTGTAGGCGAATGGCAACTATTGGACATCCAACTGAAAAAAGACTTTATTGATACAGCACAAAGTCCCTACTATATCACAGAGGAAGAAGAAATTCGCAGCCTCATCAAACCGCGGAAACGATTTGCCCACAAGGGAGCTTTCGGACATGCACTGCTCATCGCAGGATCTTATGGCATGGCAGGAGCATCCATTTTATCTGCCCGTGCCTGCCTGCGTTCGGGAGTGGGATTACTGACTGTCCATGTACCTATCCACAACCATGATTTACTTCAGACCACTGTCCCCGAAGCCATTGTACAGACAGACATACACGACCATTATTTTGCCGAACCCGTAGATACAGACCGTTATCAAGCCATAGCCATCGGTCCGGGATTGGGACAAGAAGAAGATACAGCGTTAGCCATGATGGAACAAATACAAGGTTGTCCGGTACCTTTAGTATTGGATGCGGATGCCATTAATATTTTCGGCACTCACCGCAACTGGCTCAGCCGGATGCCGAAGCGTTGTATTCTCACCCCCCATCTAAAAGAACTGGAACGACTGATTGGTAAATGCATGGATACTTACGAACGGCTGACAAAGACTAAAGAACTGGCTGCCTATCTGCAAAGTTATATCATTATAAAGGGATCATGGAGCACAGTTGTCACCCCCGAAGGAAATTGTTATTTCAATCCCACCGGGAATCCAGGTATGGCAACTGCCGGCAGCGGTGATGTGCTGACCGGTATTCTGGCAGCCTTATTGGCACAAGGATATACTCAAGAAGACGCATGCCGCCTGGGGGTCTACGTACATGGTCTGGCAGGAGACATTGCGGCGGAAGAAAAAGGAGAAATAGGGACCACCTCAAGTGATCTTATTGACGCATTACCCGCAGCATGGAAGAAATTAACAGAAACAAAAGGCAGATTTACAAAAGAATAGCTATATTTGCTTACATATATGATAGAATATAGAAATATGAAAAAAGGATTAATCGCAGCAGGGTTGCTGGTTTCATTGAGCGGCACCGCACAAGATGTCAGTACATATACTCCCGGAACCATGGGAGAAGGAGTGGTTTATTATTTGCCTAAGACCGAAATAGAATTGCAAGTCATCGCAACCAAAGTTGTCTACACTCCCGGAGAATTCTGCCAATACGCCGACCGCTATCTGCGCCTGACAGGCATATCATCCCAACCGGAAGAACATTGGGAAATAAACAGTATCAAGGTAAATTCCATAGGCATTCCTGATCCGGACAATGCATACGCTGTAAAACTGAAAGACAAAAGTGCCGCCTCACAAGTAGAATTGACTCCTGAAGGAATCATAAAGGCTATCAACACCACCTCTCCTATAGAAAAAGCACCTGTAACAAAGGTTGCCGATACGGCCAAAAAACGTATTGACCCACGCAGTTTTATGACCGAAGAGATTCTGATAGCCGGTTCTACCGCTAAAATGGCTGAATTGGTGGCAAAAGAAATCTACAATATACGAGAAAGCAAAAACAGCCTAACCCGCGGACAAGCAGATTATATGCCCAAAGACGGAGCTGCTCTAAAACTCATGCTGGACAATCTGGATGAACAGGAACAAGCCATGATGCAAATGTTTGCCGGCACAACAGACCGCACAGAAAAATCGTTTACCATCCGCATAAAGCCAGAAGCAGGCATGAAAGAAAAAGTCGCTTTCCGTTTCTCAAAGAAACTAGGGATGCTGGATGCCGATAATTTATCCGGTGAACCTTATTATATCTCCATCATCAACCAAGAAACACTGCCACCGGTGGATCCGAAAGGCAAAGAAAAAAAGAAAATGGATGGTGTTATTTATAATATTCCGGGAAAAGCTCAGGTTACCGTATTCACTCCAAACAAACGTTATTTTGACGGAGAACTACCTGTTACACAATTTGGAACAACGGAATGTCTGGTAGATAACCTTTTTAATAAAAAAGTAAACACACGAGTGATCTTTAATCCTAATACCGGAGGAATTGTGAAGATTGATAAAGACTAAAACTTCATCTCACCCCTATATAGCAAAATGAGGGTATCCATGCACTGGATACCCTCATTTTCACTAAAAGACAATCAATTATTTTTTGATATTTGGTTCCTCCAATCCATACCCCTTTTTCTTATTCTCACCTTTCAGCCACAAAGCAAAGAACAACGCAGCCACACCAAAGCCTGCAAATATCCACATGGGAAGTGTATAATCATAAGTCTGCATCCCATCTACTACCGGTCCTTTGCAATACTCATTCAAGACAAAACCAATCAAGGCAGGCACACCCATCAACCCCCAGTTTTGTACCCAGAAGATCAAAGCGTAAGCTGTACCCAACTGCTTTTCCGGAATAATCTTAGGAACAGAGGGCCACATAGCCGATGGCACCAAAGAAAAGCCAATCCCCAATATAATCATAATGATAGTAGCAAACCACCATACATTCAAGATAGGTAACGCAAACATTGTATGAACAAAAATCAACAGCACAGAACCGATGATCATCAGCGTAGCTCCCTTGCCTATCCGATCATACACATTACCGAAAAGCGGAGTAAGGAACAAAGTTCCCAATGGTAACAGACTAGGAATAGTACCTGCCAATTCCGGATCTACATTATATTTCTGCACCATCAGGTCTGTGGCATATTTCAAGAAAGGGAATACGGCAGAATAAAACAACACACACAGCAACGCAATCAGCCAAAATCCTTTATTGGTTACAATCAACCAAATATCTTTCATACGGAAAGGCTCTTCAGGTTCCGCCCCTTCCTCTTCTAAAGAAGCATCCAGTTTCTTGTCATAGAAAGTATAAATAAAAAATGCTATCGTACCAATACAAAGCATAGTAAGGCACAGCAACAATGGAGCAGGGATATTAGGATGGAACACACCCTCATCATCAGTAATTCCAAAGAAAGTAGCGATAGGAACCGTAACAGCCAAAGCCAGCATAGTGCCTAAACGAGCTGTCGCCATCTCCATGCCCATGGCCAAAGCCATTTCTTTTCCTTTGAACCACTTCACAATAATTTTTGAG
>NZ_JBCOCI010000013.1:12572-81154 GCF_040929485.1 Phocaeicola sp. RTP21198st1_B8_RTP21198_201120
TTTGAGACCGTGATACCTGCAATCTCTACACCGACACCAAATATAGCATATCCCAACGCAGCCATTCCTACCTGGGTTTTCATTCCAAGCAAAGTGCTTCCCTCAGCAAATGTAGTAGAAATAGCATAATATTTTAATCCACAGCCCAACACCATCAAAAGGCATGCTCCCATCCCAGTAAAACGCACTCCCATCTTATCCAGAATGATACCACCGATAATAAGCATAAAGGCAAAAACATTGAACCAACCGTATGCACTGGTAAAAATACCATAATCCAGACTATCCCACAGCAGCTCCTTTTCAAGCATCGGTTTTAAGGGGGACATTACATCGGTCAAAAAATAACCGCATAGCATGGTGAAGGCCACCAGCGCCAACACACTCCACCGAAGAGCCTTGGAGTCATTGAGCTTTTTTTGAATTTGTTCTTTCATTCTTTTATAAGATTTTTGATTAATAGTTTTTCATGTTCAGCTTACAAAGATACAGTTTTTTAGGTAGAGAAGCCTCTTTCCATAAAAAAGTTCTATCTTTGCGTGACGATTAAATCGTTTTATTGTAGGAAATCGTCATAAAATTACTTTTTATAAACTTAACTTTATTGATCATGAAAAAAAGCAAAACATTTCTTGTTTGCGCCACGTTGAGTGGCAGCGTCTTATTTTCATCATGCATCGGTTCTTTCGGATTATGGAATAGTTTGAAAGACTGGAATCAGGGAGTAAGCAACAAGTTTGTCAACGAACTTATCTTTCTCGCTTTCCATATTGTCCCTGTTTATGAAATTGCTTATCTGGCGGATGTATTGGTTTTAAATTCCATCGAATTCTGGAGCGGCTCTAACCCTACAGCTTCTATCGGTGAAGTAAAAACAGTGCAAGGAGAAAATGGCGAATACTTGGTTAAAACCAACGAAAACGGTTATACCATTACCAAAAAAGGAGAAGACAAATCTGTAGATTTGGTCTACAACAAAGAAAACAATACATGGAACGCTGTTTCTGGCGAACAGAGCTTCGAACTTGTGAAAATGAACGAAGACGGGACAGCTACTTTGAGCCTGCAAAACGGAACCTCCATGACTGTCATTCCTGATGCACAAGGTATTGCTACCGCAAGAATAGCTATAGGAAACTCTTTGTTTTTTGCAGCAAGATAACAAACACAACATCATTTAAACACAAAGAAAAGAAGTTGTCCATGCAAACAACTTCTTTTCTTTCATAAAACAATACTACTATGAAGAAGCAAATCATGCTAGGCGGCCTGCTCCTATTATTAGGCTCCTGTGCCCCCCAAAACAAGGCAAATGCCCCGAATGCAATTGACATTGCCGCAAGTCTGGAACACCTCACAGAATTAAAGATCTCCCAATTGGGAAAACAGATCCGTTATATCCCTTTAGAAACAACAGACTCATCCCTGATTGGCAACTCTTATTCCATCAAACTATCTAAAGGCCGTATCTTTGTCTCTACCAACGGACAATGCCTGTCATTCGACAAACAAACCGGAAAATATCTTGGCAGCATCGGGCACAAAGGGGAAGATCCAAAAGGATACAGCAATGCCAGCTGCTTTATTCACCCCCATACCAACAATCTCTACTTTTATCGCCAACCCGACAAGTTGGTAAAATACGACACAAAAGGTAATTATCTAGGGCAAGTAAACCTGCCACAAAAGATTTCCCCATCCCTTTACTTCACTTTTTCCGACTCCCTTATTCTTGCTCATTATGGAGAAGGAATAGGACAACCGCAAGCAAGTGCGTTACTTTACTTCAACGAACAGGGAGAAATAAAAGACTCATTGCCGGAATTTGCCAATCCAGGTAACCCTATGGGCATGGATCAGATATCCAGCATCAACATATTCAAGCAATTACCCGGCAACGCTAACATAGGAGGATTAATATATATAAATTACCAGAATGGAACAATGACCGTTCTTCCTATAGACCAGCCTTCACTTTGGCTGAGTAACGGCAGCATACGTTTCAGAAAAGCGTTCAATGACACAATCTATGACATCAAAGGACACGAAGCTACTGTCCATACCACCTTCCATACCAGACAATGGCATTTCCCAGCTGAGAAAATGGGACAAAAAGAAGATACAGACAAATACATCGTTATAACCAGTATTCTGGAAACTCCCAACCATCTCTTCTTTATATCTCTACAAGGATTATACGATAAGAAAAAACCGTTCTACGGTATTTACGACAAAGAAAAACATATTACTTATATGAATGATGCCACTGTGGGGCTGACAGATGACCTGACGCATTTCATGCCTTTCTATCCCATCACTTGTACAGAAGAAGGAGAGTATGCCGCTTTATTGGAGATAGGGAAAATAGACGAATGGATGGATAAAAATCCGGGAATTGTCCAAGAAGGAAAGCTAAGCTTTTTACAGGAAATCAATGAAGAATCTAATCCGGTTTGTGTTATAGTAGGACCTTGACAACCATAAAAGAACGCTGCTTTCCTCACGGAGAGCAGCGTTCTCTTTCTTCAACACGTTGAAGATAACAGTATGCTAAATTAGTCACGACCTCCACCCAATGCCTGATAGAGATTGATTACGCCTTGCATTTCAGTAAAACGGTTAGCAACCTGAGTTAACTCCGCATTAAGCAGAGTCTGCTGAGCCGTCAAAACTTCCAGATAAGTTGTATTCCCATGTTGCATCAGCAAAGAGGTACTTTCCAAAGCTTTATTTAATGAATTTATTTGTTTATCATAATAAGCTGATTTATCACGGGCCGTCTGATATTTCACCAAAGCCTCGTTCACTTCACTTCCTGCATTCAACAAAGCCTGTTGAAAACTCAGTTTTGCTTCTTCTTGCTGAGCTTTAGCTATCTTTAGCTGTGCTATGTTCGCACCTTTATTAAAAAGTGGCTGGGTTAACGAAGCTACCGCCGTTGCAATGAACTTGCCCGGATTGACAATCATACTTCCTGCAGAATTAGTCCATCCCGCACTTCCACTTAAAACAATAGAAGGATAAAAGGCGGAACGAGCCTGATTTGTGGCATAGAAAGCTGCTTCCAACGAACGCTCCGCACTGCGTACATCGGGACGGTTGGCAAGCATTTGCACAGGGATGCCTACCGGGAAATGTTCCTTCAACATGTAAGAGCTGTCCCATGTGCCCGTTCTCTTAATAGCATGAGGAGGTTCAGCCAACAACAACGACAAACTGTTTTCTACCTGGTTAATTTGTTCTTTCAGATCAAGAACTGAAGTACATATAGTATAGTATGTAGCTTCCATTTGTGAAACGGCAGCTTCATTTGCCAATCCGGCTTCCATCAGAGCACGGGTCGCATCTACGGTTTCTTTCCAAGACTTTTCAGTCCGGACAGAGATGGCCAGCTGATTGTCCAGCATCAGTAAGGTATAGTAAGTATTAGCTATACCGGCTATCAGCTGTGTCCGGACAGCCTGTTTATAGTCACGGCTCTGTTCCAGCAATGCTTTCGCCTGGCGTTTCGCATTACGGATACGGCCGAAAATATCAATTTCCCAACTTGCCGCGACTGGTAAAGTATAAGTTTGTGCAGCTTTTCCTTTGTCAAAACTACTTGCTGTCCCCTGAGGTGACAGAGCGAAAGAAGGCAGATAAGCCAATTTGGCTGACAGCATAGCAGCTTCCGCCTCCTTCACACGCCATTGTGCTGACTGCAAATCCGTATTGTTCCGCAAGCCTTGCTCTATCAATTCCTGAAGCCGCGGATCAGTAAAAATCTCCTGCCAGCTCAGATTGCCGATATTATCCACGGTATCAGCAACCGCCACCTCTTCCCCATACAAATTATCGGGCACTTCGGTTGCAGGTTTATATTTGGTATATATGCCGCAGCTACTCAGTGTGAGTGCTGCGACAGTCAGAGTGATGATCTGTTTTTTCATTTTTTCTCTTCGTTTTTGCTTTCAATGTGGTGTTGTCTTTCTTCTTTTGCTTCTACACATTCCTCTTGAATCTGCCAATCGGCCGCCGGCTGAAACTGAATAGGACGTACCTTTTCCTGTAAATATTGGAATACGATAAACAAAGAAGGTACAATAAACAGCAACGCCAGCGTACCGATCACCATACCACCCACAGTACCTGTTCCCAGTGAACTGTTTCCATTAGCACCTACTCCACTGGCAACCATCAACGGGAACAGACCGAAAATCATTGTTCCAGCCGTCATCAAGATAGGACGCAAACGGGCTTTGGCGGCAGAAAGTGCGGCGGAAGTCAGACTCATACCTGCCTTACGACGCTCGGCGGCGTACTCGGTCAACAAAATGGCAGTCTTAGCAAGCAAACCAATCAACATAATCAAACCAGTCTGCAAATAAATATTGTTCTCCAGTCCCATCATCTTTGCAAACAGGAAGCTACCCATCAACCCAAACGGAACAGACAACAACACTGCAAACGGAATGAGGAAACTTTCATAAAGTGCACTTAAAATCAGGTAAATCATCAAGAAACAGATAGCAAAGATGATAATGGTAGTACCTCCTTGGTCGGTCTCTTCACGAGTAATACCACCAAAATCGTACCCAAAACCTTTGGGAAGTGCCTGTACGGCAGTTTCCTGAACGGCACGGATAGCATCACCGGTACTATACCCTTCGGCAGGCATTGCATTTACAGCAATAGAGTTGAACATATTAAAACGGCTCAACGATTCTGCCCCATAACTGCGGGTCAATGTCACAAACTGGCTGAGAGGAGCCATCTCGCCATTAGACATACGCACAAAGATATTATTCAATGAGCTTTCATCCACACGATATTTCGGATCTGCCTGAATCATAACCTTATACACTTTAGAAAAACGATTAAAATTTGAGACATACTGCCCACCATAATAGCCAGACAATGTGCTTAGCACAGCATCCGGAGTGATACCGGCACGCTTACATTTGGACGCATCCACTTCTACCGTCCATTGCGGATAACGGATATCAAAAGTAGAGTATGCCATCGCGATCTCGGGACGTTGGTTCAGAGCACCCAGATATTGTTGAGTGGTATTGAAGAAAGTGCCCACATCACCACCTTGTTTATCCTGCATATGGAGTTCCAACGCATTACCCATACCATACCCCGGAATCATACCCGGAGAAATAGCAAATATACTGGCATCCTTGATATCCGCCGTACGACCATACACTTGTCCGATTACAGCCTGAACATCATTTTCCTTTCCTTCACGCTCATCCCAAGGTTTCAGCTTCAGAATCAACATACCAAAAGAATTACCCTGTCCGGCTAGCAGACCATAACCTGCCACACGCTGCACATGCAGCACCTGAGGAATATCCATCATGCGCTTTTCAATACGCATCATTACGTCATTAGTCGTTTTTAATGAACTACCTGCCGCCGTGCTGACATTCACAAATACAACCCCCTGGTCTTCATCAGGCACCAAACTGGTTTTAGTTGTATTCATTAAGAAAGCCAATAGTACTACCGAAGCCACAAGAAGTGTCCATACCATCCATTTGCGTTTAATAAAGAACAATACCCCTTTCTTATATCTTTCAATCATTGCATCGAAAGCAGCATTGAACGCTTTACGGAAACGTGCTGCAAAATTATTTTTTTCTGTCCCATCCTCATTGATATACGGTTTCAAGAACAAAGCACACAGCGCCGGACTCAAAGTCAGTGCATTGACGGCAGAGATACCTACGGCAACCGCCATAGTCAAACCAAACTGAGTATAGAAAGTACCGGAAGTTCCACTCATAAACGAAACCGGAATAAACACAGCCATAAATACCAACGAGGAAGAAATGACCGCATTACTAATCCCCTTCATCGCATCAATACTAGCCATATAAGAAGAACGATACCCCACATCAAAACGCGCCTGCACCGCCTCGACGACAACGATAGCATCATCCACCACCGTACCGATCACCAACACCAAAGCAAACAGGGTAATCAGGTTGATACTGAATCCTGCTATGGACATAAAAGCAAATGTACCAATCAAGGATACAATGATCCCCACCAACGGAATAATAGTAGAACGAATATCCTGCAAGAATACATATACAATTAAGATTACCAAAAAAATGGCCTCAAACAAGGTCTTTATCACCTCATGAATAGATGCATACAAAAAGTCATTGGAGCTCATTACCTGAACCATCTCCACCCCTTTGGGCAGATCTTTCTTTGCTTCTTCCAAAAAGGCATCAATATTATTATTTACTTCTGTTGCATTAGATCCTGCCGTCTGAAAAATCATACAGGAAATACCAGGATGACCATTCATAGCCCCGTGATAGGCATAGCTTTCCTCGCCCATCTCTATATCGGCAATTTCTTTCAGCTTCAACACTTCGCCATTATCCGAAGACCGGATCACAATTTCCCCAAACTCTTCCGGAGTAATCAAACGACCTTTGTACTTCATTGTATATTGATAAGTTTCATCAGAGTTTTCGCCGAATGAGCCGGTAGCCGATTCAATATTCTGTTCAGCCAACACTTGTGTCACATCCGATGGAATCAATTTATACTGGGCCATCACGTCAGGCTTCATCCAGATACGCATACTATAGTCACCACCCATAATCATCATATCACCCACACCCTGGATACGAAGAATTGCAGGTTTCAAATTAATACTGATATAGTTGGACAAGAATTTCTCATCATACGAATCATCCGGACTATATAGTGAGAACATCTGCAAAATACTGGTCTGCCGCTTTGAGGTAGTCACACCCACCTGAGTCACTTCGGCAGGAAGCTGTCCGGTTGCCTTGGATACACGATTTTGCACATTAACAGCCGCCATATCAGGATCTGTCCCTTGTTTAAAATACACAGTAATATCTACAACTCCGGCATTTGAAGCGGTAGAAGTCATATAAGTCATATTTTCCACACCGTTAATCGCTTCCTCCAACGGAGCGATAACACTCTTCTGAAGAGTTTCCGCACTGGCACCGAAATAAGAAGTGCTTACCTGAATGGTAGGCGGAGCTATATCCGGGTATTGCTCGACGGGCAAAGTGAACAACCCGATAATCCCCACTACTACTATCGAAATAGAAATAACAGCCGACAGGATGGGGCGTTCTATAAAGGTTCTTAAATTCATTTTCTTCTTAGTTTTGTTTTACTTTAACCGGAGTACCTTCACGCAGCAAGCCTACGCCTTCTGCAACAATGATATCTCCCTCTTTCAATCCATCGTTCACGATATATTCCTGTCCTCCATTTACACGGGTCACACTAACAGGAGCTGATTGTGCCTTGCCGTCCACGACTTTATATACATATGTAATATCCTGAATTTCAAAAGTTGTAGCCTGAGGAATAACCAAACTTCCTTTCATCGTAACCGGAAGGATCACATTTCCCGATGTTCCGCTATACAGCAACCCATTCTTATTCGGGAATACGGCACGCAGACTCGCGGTACCCGTATTACGGTCTACCACCCCACTGATGGTTTCAATACGCCCCTTTTCGCCATACATAGACTTGTCATTCAATTGCAGTTCCACTTCCGGCATATTTTTCAACGCTTCTGCTTTGGAACCATATTGACGGGTCAGAGCCAACAATTGATTTTCAGTCATCGAAAAATAAACATACATATCCGAATTATCAGAAACCGTAGTCAACGGTTGTGGCAAACTGGCACTAACCAATGCACCTACCCGATAAGGCAATGTACCAATCACTCCATCCGCAGGACTTTTCACTTCTGTATACGAAAGATTATTGCGAGCACTCACCTCCTGCGCTTTCGCCTGGGCCAACTGGGCCTTGGCAGTAAGCCATGAATTTTCTGCCGTCTTCAAATCAAATTCAGAAACTACTTTCTTTGCAAACAATTCTTTCTTGCTATCGTATGTCAACTGTGCTGTTGCCAATCCGGCTTTCGCCGATTCCACATTAGCCACAGCAGTTTCCAATGCCGCCTTATAAGGTACTTGATCAATAATAAATAAGATTTGTCCTTTACGTACTGCCTGTCCTTCCTCCACACAAAGTTGTGTTAGGAAACCGGAAACTTGCGGATAAATATCAATATCCTGACGTCCGCGGATCGTAGCCGAATAAGTAGTAGACAAAACTTTATCCGACGGCGATACTTTCAATACCGCATATTCCGCCTCCATTTGTGCAACAGGCGCCTGTTTACACGACGCTGTCAAAGCAGCACAACCAACTAATACTATTAGTCGCATCCATTTTCTGTTCAATGTCATCATATTCCAATCTTTTAATTTCGGACGCAAAGGTAGATGGAATTTCTCAAGCCGACACATTCAATTATTAGTCACCATTGTTCAAATTCAGAACATATTTCCTATTATAACAAAAATAATAGTTAATTTTGCATCAAAACAAGAATAAACATGGAAATATTGAGTTTACCAGAGAATGAACCGTTTATCACCGGAATAGAAGAAAGTATAGATATATGCTCCAATCAGATTATGAAGTTAGCAGACGCATCTATTTTTCATTGCCGTAGCGGAAAAGCCCACATAGAAATTGATTTGCAGGCGTACGAAGTGACGGAGAACACCCAACTTCTGCTTCTCCCCGGCAGTATCTTCAATTGTACCTGCGCCAGCCATGATTTTACCGTTTCCTATATTGTTTTTTCCGACACCCTTTTCAGGGAGATCACCTCACGTCTGGATCCCTCCTTCTTTCACTTTCTAAAAGAGCATCCATGCATTGTCATCCCTGAAGAACGTGTAAAACCATTCATCGGGCTCAGCTTGGTCATGAAAGATCTTTATGAAGACAGGGATAATAGTTTCCGCATTCAGATCTTCAAAAATTTCATTCAAAACTTCATTCTGGACTTCTATGACAAGACCCAACACCTGTTCCTGCAAAAAAAGACCGAAGGAATAAATCGTCAGGAAGAGATATTCAAACGTTTCATCCAATTGATTCATAAACATTGTACCACCCAACGTGAAGTATCTTTTTATGCAGCCGAACTGTTCATCACTCCCCGTTACCTTTCCACAATCGTACAAAACGTATCCGGCAACACAGCCAAAAGCATTATTGACCGACATGTAATTCTTGAGATTAAAGCATTATTACAATCCACGTCCCTAAGTATTCAAGAGATCTCCAACCGATTATCTTTCCCTGACCAATCTTTTTTTGGCCGCTATTTCAAGAAACATACAGGCAAATCCCCTCTTCAATACCGAAACCAGTCTTAAAACAAAAAAAGCTGCTTTCTTTATTGAAAGCAGCTTTTTCCTGTTTATATAGGGTGAATTAATTATTCAGCCAATTTATTGTCTGAACCCAGCACGTTAATAATTTTGTGCTTGTACAGTTTTTCCATATTGTCACGAGCCGGACCTAAGTACTTACGAGGGTCAAATTCAGCTGGTTTTTCAGCAAATACTTTGCGAACAGCAGCAGTCATAGCCAGACGAGAGTCTGAGTCAATGTTGATTTTGCAAACAGCAGACTTGGCAGCCTTTCGCAATTCTTCTTCAGGGATACCGATAGCAGCCTTCAATGCACCACCATACTTGTTGATTGTCTCAACTTCTTCCTGAGGAACTGATGAAGAACCATGAAGAACGATGGGGAATCCCGGAAGTTTTTCCATTACAGCATCCAATACTTCGAATGCCAAAGGAGGAGGAACCATACGACCTGTAGCAGGATCAATGTGACACTGTTCCGGAGTAAATTTGTATGCACCGTGAGAAGTACCGATAGAGATAGCCAATGAGTCGCAACCTGTACGAGTTGCAAAATCAATTACTTCTTCAGGGTCAGTATAAGTATGATGATCAGAAGAAACTTCATCTTCCACACCGGCCAATACACCCAATTCACCTTCTACAGTTACATCAAACTGATGAGCGTAGTCAACCACCTTCTTTGTCAAAGCTACGTTTTCTTCATAAGGCAGATGAGAACCGTCGATCATTACAGAAGAGAAACCTGAGTCGATACAGCTCTTGCAAGTTTCGAAAGTATCTCCGTGGTCCAGATGAAGAACGATTTCAGGTTTTGCACAACCTAATTCTTTTGCATATTCTACAGCACCCTGAGCCATGTAACGCAACAAAGTAGCGTTAGCATACTGACGAGCACCTTTTGAAACCTGCAAAATAACCGGAGATTTTGTTTCTACTGCAGCTTTGATGATAGCCTGCATCTGTTCCATATTGTTGAAGTTGAATGCAGGAATTGCATATCCACCTTTGATAGCCTTAGCAAACATATCTCTAGTGTTTACCAGACCTAAATCTTTGTAATTAACCATTGTTCTAATATTTATAATTGTTAGTGAATTAAATTCCACTGCAAAAGTAATCATAAATGCGCTAACTATGGCAAGTTCACACCAAAAATATCTCATAAAAAATGATTTTATTAACTATTTTCTTCGCTTGAACGCATAAACTAATTACATTGTAATGTCTACCTTACAATACTATAAAAGAAGAAAATAAGGGGTTTAGAAGAAAAAATAGCCCGAAGTTTTTTCTATTTCAAAGAAAAGCCGTATCTTTGCGGTCCAAAATGGACCATTACACCCAATTTGTTTACCAAATAAGTAAAATAATAACAATAAAAGAATATACTGAAATGAAAAAAGGTCTTCATCCTGAAAACTATCGTCCGGTTGTATTTAAAGATATGTCAAACGGCGATGTATTTTTGTCACGTTCAACTTGTAGCACAAAAGAAACCATCGAATTCGAAGGTGAAACTTATCCGTTGGTAAAACTGGAAATTTCTAATACATCACACCCGTTCTACACTGGTAAATCTAAATTGGTGGATACAGCAGGTCGTGTTGATAAGTTCATGAGCCGCTACGGTAACCGTATGAAAAAGTAAATTGTAACTTACACATAAGTTTCAATATAAAAAGGCTGCAAACTCATTGAGTTGCAGCCTTTTTATATTGAAACACATTGCACTCCCTTTAGGGGAATGCACTAAACTTTCCTTCTTTCCATTCATATATCACCGGCTCTTTCTTGATATACACTGCCAATTTTTCTCTTTCTGTCTTTGCCAGATATTCCGGAGTAGTATAAGTAAAAGAGATGATTGACTTGTCCTCAGACAAAGTAGCTTTCACCAGTTCCATATCTGCTTTCTCTCTAATCGCAACATAAGCCTCATCAGTCAGCGTATCTACCGGCAGATAAAAAGCCTCGACAGAAGGAAGCCGGATAAAATCACTTTCCGCCAGTTGCTCCCACCGTGTACTATAAAAACGAATTTCACTATCACAAACCGGACCACAAACTGTATTGATCACACAAATCACCTTTACGGAATCATTCAAGGGCAACAGTTTCATTTCCATAGAACTACTTCCCGTGGTCTGCAGAAACAAATAATCGTCAGTCAACTTTTTCAGCTCGGACACCTTTCCAAAACGGTTCTTGACCTCCGCCTTCATATTACTTGCCAGAAAATCCACACAATCCTCGCGATTTACCTTTGTCAATAAAGGAGCTATCGAATCAGGCATAGCGATAAAGAGAGTTTTCATATCCTGAGCGTGCAACGAAAACACGCACAACAACATACCTATTATAAATAAAGTCTTTTTCATCACATTTTTAAATTAAAATCCCCCAAAGATACATATTTTGTCAGCTTATTCCCAACCGCATTATATTTTTTTCTATTTTTGTCGGACTAATAACCAACTAAACAGAAAATGCTATGTATTTACACAAAGAGTTAGAAACTCTGACACGGCCGGAAATAGAGAAATTGCAATTGGAACGCTTGCAAAAGACTGTCCGTCATTGCATGAATTCCCCTTTCTATAAACAACGATTTGCCGAGAGTCATCTGAGCCCGGAAGATATCCGTTCACTGGATGATTTACAAAAAATTCCGTTTACTACCAAACAAGATTTACGTGATACCTATCCCTTCGGACTGGCATCCGTACCTTTGGAAAAAACCGTCCGCCTTCACTCATCCAGTGGAACCACCGGAAACCCCACTGTCATTCTCCATACTCAGAAAGACCTTGACGAATGGGCCAATGCAGTCGCCCGTTGTCTTTATATGGTAGGATTGCGTCCAGGTGATGTTTTCCAAAACTCTTCCGGTTATGGCATGTTCACTGGCGGACTAGGTTTTCAATATGGTGCCGAAAGGCTGGGAATGTTAACCGTACCTGCCGCTGCCGGAAACACCAAGCGCCAGTTAAAGTTTATCTCAGATTTCGGAACCACTGCCCTGCATGCCATTCCCAGCTATGCAGCCCGTATGTATGAGGTAATGCAGGAAATGGGGATTGACCCTCGCCGTGATACCAAACTGAAGACATTGATTATCGGAGCAGAACCTCACTCTGAAGAACAACGCCGCCGCATCGAAGATATGTTAGGCGTAAAAGCTTACAATTCTTTCGGCATGTCCGAAATGTGCGGTCCCGGTGTGGCTTTTGAATGTCAGGAACAGAACGGCCTGCATATATGGGAAGATTATTATATCGTAGAAATAATCAACCCCGACACTTTGGAACCCGTACCCGAAGGGGAAGTGGGTGAGCTGGTGTTGACCACGATCAATCGTGAAGCGATGCCTTTACTGAGATACCGCACCCGTGACCTTACCCGTATTCTGCCGGGCGAATGTCCTTGTGGCCGTCATCACAAACGTCTGGACAGAATGAAAGGACGCAGTGACGATATGATTATCCTGAAAGGGGTCAATATCTTCCCCATTCAGATTGAAACAATTTTGTTACAATTCAAAGAATTGGGCAGTGATTATCTGATTACACTTGAAACTGCCGAATCAAATGATGAGATGACCGTAGAAGTGGAATTAAGCCAACTGTTCACTGACGATTACGGGCGTCTGCAATCATTGACCCGTGAAATCACTCGCCAATTGAAAGATGAAATATTAGTTACCCCACGTGTGAAACTGGTACCCAAAGGAACACTCCCTAAACCAGAAGGCAAAGCTGTCCGCGTGAAAGACTTACGTAAAACCTTTTAAAAAATAAGTTTATGACTATACAACAATTATCCGTCTTCATTGAAAATAAATCGGGGACTCTACAAAGGGTATTGAACTTATTAAAAGAAGCAGGCATACAACTGATTGCCTCCACTATTGCCGATACAGTGGAATATGGCATTTACCGTATCATCTGCTCGGAACCCAAACGCGCATACGAAACACTGAAAGAGGCCGGAATATCTGTGGCGCTCTCTGATGTGTTCGCCATCACACTGGATAATCAGCCGGGACGGGCAGCGGACGCTATCACCATTTTCAGTGAAGCCAAAATAGGAATCACTTATCTGTATTCCTTCTTGTTAGGGAACAAAGGCATATTGATTTTCCGCACAGATAATCCCGACAGAGCAAGAGAAGTGATTATTCTTAATAATCTCTCTTTCGTAGCTGAGAAAGATTTATCAACGCTGATTTAAAATATACATCCCCCGTAGAGCGTAAGCATTACTCCCTACGGGGGATATAGTTCTTATCCTCTGCGTTTCAAGAAGTCCGTAGGACTTTCCCCGAAATAATCCTTGTAACACTTTGTAAAATAAGAAGGAGAAGTAAAACCTACCTCATACGTTATTTCGGATATGGTTTTCTCTGAAGAGGCCAGCAAGGAAGCAGCTTTCTTTAATCTGGCAATACGTACTAATTCATTGGGAGAATAATTGGTAAGCGCCTTAATCTTACGATAAAGCTGCACTCTGCTTAATCCCATCTTACTGCCTAAATCTTCCACACTTAATTCAGAATCCGCCAAGTTTTCTTCTATCAGTTCCCTGAAACGGTCAACAAAGCCTTTATCCACGTCGCTTACCGGTTCTTTAGATAAAGTAGTCTTATCCCCGAAGAATTGTTTCAACCGCTTATGGTTATCCATCAGATTACGAAGACGTACCAGCAACAGTTTGGAATTAAAGGGTTTGGAGATATAAGAATCCGCCCCACACTCAAATCCCTGTATCCGCTGTTCATCCAACGAACAAGCGGTGAGCAACATCACCGGAATATGGGAAGTCTGCAATTCTGTTTTCAACTTTCTGCAACACTCCAATCCATCCATCACCGGCATCATCACATCACAGATTATGGCATCGGGCACATATTTCATGGCTTTCTTTAATCCGGCACGCCCGTCGGGAGCCTCTATCACTGTATATTCTTCTTTTAGTAATGACTTCACATAGTCACGCACATCCGCGTTATCATCTATTATCAAGATACATTCTTTATTCTCATCCGGAATCTGCTCTTCTGTTTCCATATCCTCCAGCTCCTCCACCACCGTCTGTTGTGTAATGCGCGGTTCCTGCACGAGGTCTGCAGACGGCTCTTCCACTACTGTCATAGGGATATCCACTGTAAATACAGTTCCTTTTCCTTCCACACTATCCACCGTTATCTCTCCACCGTGCAGTTCGACAAAAGCCTTTGCCAAGGCAAGGCCGATACCCGAACCCGCATGGTTTACATCAATCTGATAAAAGCGGTCGAAGATATGCCGGATATGTTGGACAGAGATTCCCGAACCAGTGTCAGCAACTACCAGACGGGCATATCTCCCACCTTCCTCCTTCGTCAAAGTAGAAAGTGTAACCGTAATGGTTCCATTCTCCGGTGTGAACTTAAACGCATTGGACAATAAGTTGAAATAGACACGTTCCATTTTCTCGGCATCCACTGCCATCAGATAATCTGCCCGGTCATCATTCACCTCCAATACAAAATGGATATGCTTTTTCAAAGCCAAAGTTTGGAATGAATGACTCCATTCCTGCAACTGCACCCGTAGATTCATATTGGCTCTTACCAATTCCAATTTATCATTTTCATACTTACGAAAATCAAGAATCTGGTTGACAAGCCTCAGCAGGATATGTACATTCTTATGCACCACCTTTAATAAGGATTGTTGTCTGGGAGTCAATGTCTTATCTTCCAATAGTTGCTCCACCGGATCGGCAACCAAAGTGAGTGGAGTACGGAAATCATGAGAGACATTCGTAAAGAAAACCAGTTTGGCATGGGTCGTCTCTTCCAATTGTTTGGAAAGGCTAATCAGCTGGTCACGTTGTTCCTCCAATTTTTTCTTTTGACGGGACAGTTCCATATTCATCCGGTTCTTTGTCCAATAGGCACGGACAATAATCGCCAATAAGGCAGCAAACAATAACAGAATAATCAGACAGGCATACAGAAACATGGTTTGGGCAGAGTATCTGGACAGATATTCGTTCACCTGATTATTCAGCCGTTCTATCTTTCCATCCTGTTCGGTAATGTGGTCTGTCTGCAATTGCATCACCCGGGCATTCGTTTTATCAACCAAAGCTGTTGATAACTTAGTATCTCTCTCATACGGGCGTTTCTCCAAAATATCCATCGCCACCTGTACTACCTTGTCACCTCCGGTCGGATAAATAAATGTAGCATCCAGCACCCCGTTTATGATCTGTTCCACTCCATATTCCTTACCGGGCAGCGCATCAATGCCGACAAACAACATTTCCTTTTCCAACTGTTGCTGACGGGCGGACAAATAGGCCCCGATAGCCATGCGGTCATTCTGGGCAAACACCAAATCTATATTCTTATTAGTTTGAAACACGGAGTCCATTTTCTCACCTGCCACACTTTGCAGCCAGGCTCCATCTACGCTGGCAGTTATTTCAATTCCGGGCTCTTCTTTCAGCACATCCGTCAACCCCTTATGGCGTTCCATAGCAGGCGTGGAGCCTTCAAGCCCTGTTATCTCCAAGACTTTCCCTTTTCCATGCAGGCGGTTGAGAATGTATTGCCCCACATCTTTTCCAATCTCATAATTATCGGCTCCCACAAAAGCCGTGTACTTGTCCGACAGAATCTTACGGTCAATCACCACCACAGGTATTCCCTGCCGATAGGCTTTCTCCACAACGGGAGTAATGGCTGCCGCTTCGTTTGGAGCGACAATAAGCAGGTCCACTTTCTTATCAATAAAATATTTGATATCCGCTATCTGGTTCCGGTTATTGTCTTTTGCCGTACGTATCTCCACCTCTACCCCATCATAGAATAAAGCTTCACGAACTATTTCATTATTCATTTTGTGCCGCCACTCATCATCACTGCATTGCGAAACACCGATGCGATAACGCGTATGCTTCTGAGTGCACGACATCAGAATTCCGGCGAGGCATAAAATGGACAATAAAAGATAGTTTTTCATGTTCCTCAAAATATTTATGGATACACAAAGATAAAAGGTAACCGCTAATGAAACAAACATCTGCTGGAAAAAGAGCACCACACACGTTGGAAAAATCATCGAGGACTCCATTCCTGTTTCTTCGAAAAGTTTCTTCAGACATTTAAAATGGATTTCAGGCATCTATAATATGCCTGAAAATCCTATAGCTTCTTTCATAACGCCCCTTAGCAGGTTTACCCGTTATCAACCAACTGTTCCCTCAAACGGGCAGGCAATTCGGGCATAGCCCCATTTTGTGTACATACATAAGCAGAAACCTCAACCGCCAGTTTATGCGCTTCGGCAACCGATTTTCCTTTCAACACGGCTGCCACAAACGTTGCCGTGAAAGAATCACCAGCTCCCACCGTATCAGCTACTTCCACCTTCGGAGTCTCTACAAATGAAATCTCACCCGGAGTAAAGACATAGCTGCCATTAACACCACAAGTAAGTATCAGCATCTTCAAATTATATTTAGCCAGCAGAATCCAACATTTATCCTGCAAATCAATACCGGGATAACCGAACATGCGGCTCACTGTGACCAGTTCTTCATCATTAATCTTCAGAATATTGCATTTTTTCATGGAGTTGCAAAGAATCTCCTTCGTATAGAATCCCTGACGCAAATTCACATCAAAGATTTTGCACTGTCCCTCGCCGTCGGGCATGGTATCCAAGAAACGGTTGATAGTCTCCCGTGAAACGACACTGCGCTGTGCCAATGAACCGAAACATACCGAACGGGTATTACGGGCCAGTTCCTCCAAAGCGGGAGTGAAAGGAATATTATCCCAGGCAACCCCTTCCTTTATATCATACATAGGTACCCCATTAGGATCCAGTTCCACTTGCACAGTTCCGGTGGGATAAGGAATTTTTTCTATCAAATAATTCAATTTCTTGCTATCAAAGTTCTCAAGTATCTCATTACCCAATTTATCATCACCAATCGCACTGACCACACGGCTGTCGAAACCGAATTGTGATACATGATAAGCGAAGTTTGCCGGAGCACCACCAATTTTCTTTCCTTCGGGCAGCACATCCCATAGTGCCTCACCCATTCCTACAATAATGTTATTCATGGTCATTTCTTTATTTTTAAGGTATATAATAACAAGTAAATCACTCCTACAGTCATTACGGCAACAGCGCCGCTTTGTCCCATCGCGTCACTGGCAACTCCCATAGCCAACGGAAATACCGTGCCGCCGAACAAGCCCATAATCATCAGTCCGGAAACTTCATTTTTCTTATCGGGCATCGCAAACAACGCTTGCGAGAAGATAATGGAAAACACATTGGAGTTACCGAAACCAATCATGGCAATACAAATATAAATAATTGTTTCCGTATGGAAAATAAAAAGTCCCGCCATTGCCAGTAACATAAACACTACACTGAGTGCAAAGAAGGACTTCGCAGAAACCTTTTGCAAAATAAATGCTCCGAGAAAACATCCTACCGTACGGAAAATAAAGTAAAGGCTTGTCGCAAAACCGGCCTCAGCCAATGTCATATCCAAACGCTCCATCAATATTTTGGGAGCAGTCGTATTGGTACCTACGTCAATGCCCACATGACACATGATGCCAATGAAGGATAGCAAAATAAACGGTTTACCCAACAGAGCGAAACAGGCTTTGAAACCGGATGCCTTATCGGGCTTCTCCTCCTCGATAGGTGTGGAACCCAGCAAGGCAATAGCCAAAACAGCTATAACCATATAGACAGGAAACAGCACCCTCCATCCCAATCCGAAAGAAGGAATGGTCTGAGTAGCTCCCCACATGGCAATATAAGGGGCCAGAAAAGAAGCTATAGCTTTTACAAACTGTCCGAAAGTCAATGTACTTGCCAGCTTGTTCCCGGCAATGATATTACTCAACAACGGATTCAAGGACGTTTGCATCAATGCATTACCGATCCCCAACAAAGAGAAGGAAATAAGCATGAGGGTATAGCCGTCTCCAAAAACAGGAATCAATAAAGAAGCAAAAGTGATTATCAAACTCAAAAGGACTGTCTTTTTGCGCCCTATCTTATTCATCAGAACACCCGTAGGTACGGAGAAAATCAGGAACCAGAAAAAGACCAGTGAGGGGAAGACATTGGCTTGCGAGTCTGTGAGATCCAAGTCAGCCTTTACATAGTTCGACGCAATCCCCACCAAGTCAACAAACCCCATGGCGAAGAAACAAAGCATCACCGGAATTAATTTGGCATATAGGTTTTTATTATTATTCATGGCTTTTATTTTTTCATTTTTTATTTCTTCATCTTATTCACCTGACCTATTTATAGACCTAATTTATATATTGTGAAATCTGAGATTTTCATCTCCCCTCCTTCACTATAAAAACGTAAGGAGTTATAAGGTTCATTCGGGAATACCAGATTAGTCATGGCAATGCGACCGCCGTCAACAAACAGTTCCACACTTCCATTATCCACAAACACTTGAACCTTATGTCCTTTCGCGGTGTTTATCGGAGCCCAAGTACCCAAAGCAAAATCATTTTTATAGTTCACCGTCACTTCTTTATACCGAGCATAACTCTCTTCGGTATCCAAATCATGCGGCTTTACCTTCTTGCCAAAGTCTACAATACCGCTTTCCGCCCGATCCATTACCACACGTCCTTCCGCAGCATCCAGATAAATCCTCACTTTCTCACCCAGACTATTCAGCAATTCAAAACCAGCTTCTTTACCTGCCGATGTTAATTGCAGTTCCAGTTCGAAAGCGCCATCATTATTTTCAAAAAGTGTTTCAAAACGCTTCTCACCATTCACTGTAAAGTCATCCAGTTTTTTAGAATCCTTCCGTAAGTTTTCCGTCTCTTTTACCGGTGCGGCACTCAGATAAAGCTGCTTGTCCTCACCTGTATACAGACTCAATTCACGTGGCAAAGCATTGGCACTACGGAACTGCTGTATAGGAGTATAGTTAGCATATTGCCAGTTGCTCATCCAAGGAACAGCAATGATACGGCTGTCTGTATTTGAGAAGCAAACGGTGGCATAATGATCTTTTCCCCAGTCGAGCCACTTCACCACCTCGGGTTTCGTATCGCATACAAACCGATGTCCGTCAAAATCGCCTACAAAATACATAGTACCACTGCCTCCATAAACAAATCCCGGATTGATATTTACAATCATCACCCATTTCATCTTAGACCGGTCACCATCTACAGGCAACTGAATGAAATCCGGACATTCGAACTGATTGGGCTGAGGACCAAATCCTTCTCCAAATTCACTCATGTATTCCCACTGCTTCAAGTTTGCAGATGAATAAAAACGCATATTCTTGTCCGCACTGACAATCATAATCCACTTCTGTTCGGGCTCATACCAGAATACTTTCGGATCACGGAAATTCTGTAGCCCGTCAAACGGAGTAAGGACCGGATTTTGTTCATATTTTGTATAAGTGCGTCCATTGTCCGTGCTGTATGCCATACTTTGCACCTGACTCTGTCCACCGGGTACATTACGGTGCGAAGTATAAAAAGCAATAATTGTATTCTCACCGTAGCCTGCGCTGTTATTTTTATCCACAATAGCACTTCCCGAGAAGATATGCCCCAAAGTATCACGGGCAATCGCCGGGTCGAGGTGTTCCCAATGAACCAAGTCTTTGCTCACGGAATGTCCCCAATGCATATTCCCCCACATAGAGCCGTATGGATTATGCTGGAAATAAAGGTGATATTCACCATCTTTATAAACCAGTCCGTTGGCATCGTTCATCCATCCATAAAGCGGAGTGTGATGGTAAAGAGGACGGAATTTATCTCTGTTTGTTGTATCAAATGTATCCGAGACTTTAATGCTGTCCCAACAAAGAGCATCAGCGGCCACATTGCGGATAGTCACCGTAGCGCCCCCCTCATCTTGAGTCAAAGCGAAAGGTACATAATATTCTACACTGTCGATAGCTAGACGAATATCCATTTCAGTATCAGCCGGACTGCCTGTTTCCAATTTCACCTGTCCTTCCTTACTGCCTTCCTGAATCGGAAGCAACAAATATTTAGCGGGATGGGCAATATGCACGATAGTGACTGTATCCCCCTGATGTTCGAACACCAGATTATTTTTTTGTGACTGACAGGAAACTGTGCCTGCTGTAAAGGCTAAACCTAATACAAGGTTAACAAGATTTGTTTTCATGGAATATATGGTATTAAAAGTTTTATTATTAAAATCAGAATGTTATTTTCGCCGCAAATTCTACGGTGAACGGACGGATATAGCTACCTGCCATCCATGCGCCATTATATGCTGCCGCATTTTCCTTATCAACCAATTCCGCCCCCGAGATGCTGCCCTTAGCACCGGTCTGGTTCAAGAAGTTTATCACAGTTCCGCTTAAGGACAGATGTTTGTTTACATTCCAGTTAATTCCACCGAATGTTTCCCAACGGCCGTTGAAGTAATAAGCATTCTTGATATTCGCATACGTTTTGCTGAAGTAACGGAAACTTGCCCATACCTTCAAGTCTTTGGTAATGTTGTAACTAGGGTCCAGCTCTATCAGCACCTTCGGAATTTCAGTAACGATATTGCCGGTGGCATTGATACCCGATGTTGTCCCGTCACTAAAAGTCACTCCTGTTTCATACTTTTTATACTTCGGGCTTTGGTAAGTGAACAGGAAATGGAAATCAAATCCTTTGAAAGGTTTCACAACTGCATCCGTCGTCCATCCTATTGTTTCAATATCATAACTCAATGCAGCCGCCTTAATATCCTTATCATTATTCGGATTAATCAGGTTCAAGGTAGAGTTGTTGTTAGTCTTGGCAATGTAACTGAATAATGAGGTCAGGCTAATCCAGTCATTATTGAAATAAATACCCGCACGCCCCAAAGGAATCGTAATCTTATCTACATTCGGCATCTCGGCAGGAGCAAAGTTCGACATATTCGGACGCTGGGTATTGTAGGTAAAATCGGCGGTAAAGCCAAATTGTTTCGTCATTTTATAAGTAGCGGCCGCCGTGAAAGCCATGTTCAACCAATCGTAGCTGAAATGACGGGGAGCTATCTTCGTACCATCGGCCGCAACTGCCCCGATATGATAACCGGCAAAGCGGCCTACCGGATTGCCTTCGGCATTATATACCGCCAGGTTCTTTCCTGCCAGACGCTGGTACTCAAAGCGTGCGCCATAATACACATTCCATTGATCAGTGATATCCCAATCGTGAGTAGCATAAAGAGCCAATTTGTTTTCATGTCCTTTGTAATATTCGGAAGCATTCTGGTTCAGATTATAATAAGGAGTATTTCCGTAATGATGAATATCCTTCGTATCGGCGCTGTACAACATTTGGGGATATTCTTCTACCGTATGGTCGTACATGGTAGTGTTCGAAGCATAGTCCACATCATAATACCATTCGTTCACCCCCACACGCCAAGTCATATAATCATACTTCCGCGACAACTCGGTGGTAAAGAAGAATTCATCTATATTCCCCCGGTTGAAACAGGACATACGGCTCTGTACATATCCTTCATAAGGATTCAAAGCTCCATCCAGTCCTTTGGTGCTATAACCGTCGGCCAATACTTTCTGCTCCATAGACATCGGAGTCTGGTACAGATAGGAGCCCAAAGCATGGTCATACTTCATATTGATTTTCCACTCCAACCCGTTATCCCACCGGTAACGGTTAAGAACCGTCAACTGATTTCCTTTACTGGCCGTAGCATCATACAGACTGATCTTTTTCATCTCTCCGGTACGCATGTCCATATAAACCATATCCGATACATTAGGCAGATAGGAAGAAGTACCGAGACCGAAACCGGGAATCTCCTTCACACTCCCATCGCCTACATAAATAAATGGTGCACCGGTGGTAGCATTGGACAACCAATGGCTGTTGCTGTAATGGTAGATGGCAGATAGCTGTCCACGTCCTTCATTGTAGAACCTAGTCAAAGCAAACTTATAGATCTGAGTCCGGTCCTGATATTGTGCAAAACGTAGTTTGAACGAACCCGGATCAAAATTCTGATAGATACTGCCGCTGTAAAACCAATCTTTTCCGATGCTTCCATTCAGATTGAAGTCAAATTGCTGTTTACCGAAATGATTGGTGCCGTAGTTCAGCACGCCATTCATTTTCTTCTCTTTATTCAAGCCGAGTTCCGTAAATGAATTGACAGCATAACCTATATTGCCGGTAGTAATCGCAGTTTCGGAAATCTTCAACAATCCGGTATGTCCCAAGCTGCTGTCTCCGCGCCAATGCGTGTTTACATTATGAGGATTCGAATTATATACTACAGGAAGACCATTTTCGAGTACATTCACATCACCACCGGGCAGGCCGATAGAGATTTCACGAGGACCATTGGCACTAGCCGCATTCAACATGACATTGCGATTGCCTTCCTCTTTCGAATTAGAGGCCACTTTGGTAGAATCTTGTTGTGCATAACCATTCAAGCAAGCTGCGGCAAGTAAAATAATGACCGCGCCCATCCGGTTCTTTTGTTGATTTTTGTTCATAGCATTAAATGTTTTTAAAAGTTTTTCTGAGGCAAAGGTAGGGGACAGCCGGCAACCTCTATAAAACATTTGTTACAGCTGCTGGCATTTTTGTTTCATTGCAACAAAAGTGACGGATTATGTAACATTTCTCGTGAACCATAGGCCTTTTCACCTCTAAAAACAAGTTCATCCCAATTTTCCTTCAGCCTTCAGTTTTTGCTGTTTTTTCCCCATTTCATCGAAGAAAACACCTGAAGGATTATCCTTCAGCCTACTATCAGCCCGCCTTTAGGCAAGCAAGAGAAAAAAATTTCCAATTCCTCTTTTTCTATCCGAAGTATGCCAGTAATCAGCATAAAACACTTACCTTTACAACAGCACCAACTGAAAAGAAAGACGCCACAATGAAAGGAAAATCCCTCAAACCTTCAAGGGGAACATCTAATTTGCCCGTACAAGCTCTTTTCTCCTATGAATTAATAGGTTTTTCCAGTATGATTAAGTACTTTTGTCCTGAATACTAAGACAGACTCCGATGGCAGACTGTACAATCCACTATAGCAGACCGTACAGTCCACTACAGTAAACCGTACGGTCCATTGCCTGCGTCTATAGAAGTTAATAGAAAGAATCCCCTTAGCGTTCAGCAAGAAACGACTTAATCTCCCTATTAAAAAGCATTAAACATGGCAGCAAAGTATGATTTCAAAACCTCCCCCGACATACAGGGAGAGAAGGAACAGCCCACCCTGTATCCACAAATTGTAGTATCGGGCACAAAAAGCCTGAAAGACCTGGCTAAAGACATTGCCCGGCGTTCCACCGTCCACGAAGGGACCGTCGTCGGTCTGCTATGTGACCTGGAAAGCATTATCGCCAATTACCTGGCAGACGGTTATAACGTAAAACTGGGAGAACTGGGTACTTTCTCGGCCACACTGACTTGCCGCAAGGTAACGGACAAAAGCGAGATACGAGCCGCATCGGTACATTTTGACAACATAAAGTTCAAACCCACCCGGAAATTTCGTAAGGAGGTACGAAGCAAAGGAAAGCTGGAACGGGCAGAATATGGTTTCCGGACCTCCTCCACCCGATATTCAGCAGAAGAACGCTTTGTACGGCTGACGAATTATCTGAAAGAGCACTCCATTATCACTTGCAAGGAATATTGTGCCTTGACAGGGTTGCTGAAAACAAAAGCCGGCAGCGAACTACGCCAATGGAGCAGTGAAAAGAAAATAGAAAGAGACGGACGCGCCCCGCACGTGATATACAGGGCGATGCCGGAAAGCTGAAAAGGCGTCCTTTCATTTGCCCCCCCCTCCCGGAACCTTTATTCTTTCCGGGTACGGCTGGTAGCTATGAGATACGCCCCCAGCAGAATCAGCGGCACACTGAGCCACTGCCCTATATTAAAAGTCATATCCGCCTCTTCGGCAACCTGCGGATTCTTCATAAACTCCAGAGCAAAACGAGTGCCAAAAAATATAAGCAAGCTTACTCCGGTTATTAATCCCACTCTTTTTTGTAAATGGTATGTATGGTACATCACCCAGGCAGTTACACCGGCAACCAGGCAATACAGCATTTCATAAATCTGAGTAGGATGGCAAGGCAAACCTTCATACAGCTGATGCCACTCCCGGGAACGGACAAATTCAAATCCCCAAGGCAACGTGGTGGGATATCCGAATATCTCGGAATTCATTAAATTACCCAAACGGATACAGAAGCAGACAATCGCCACAGCAGGTATCATGCGGTCAAACAACCACCACACACTTTTCCGGGTTACTTTTTTTGAATACCACATCAGAGCCAGAATGATGGCAAATACCCCTCCATGACTTGCCAACCCACCTTTCCAAATCTTGAATATTTCAACAGGATGGGCGCTATAATAGTCCCATTCATAAAATAAACAATGCCCCAGACGGGCGCCAATGACCGTACTGACTATGCAATAGACGAAAAGCTTGTCCACCCAGTCTTCCGGATACTTCTCTTTTTTGAATAAACGGCTTACTATTTCATAAGCTAATATGAAACCAAGGCCCCACATCAGCCCATACCAACGCACTTCCCAACTACCTACTTTAAATAAGATAGGATCCACATCCCATACAATACTTGCTATCATTGTTCTATTTCTTTGTTTATGAGCACAAAGGAAATAAAAAAAACTCTTCTCCGAAATAAAACGGAGAAGAGATTTTCAGAATATCGTTCTTTTTGAGGAAACCTCTTTATACCAAATGCGCAATCAGTTCCTCACGGTCGCCGCACAGCAGATCAATTACAGGAACTTCAATCATGGTATAACATCCGGGCTGCTGTTTCATGGAGGCACGTGCCACGCAAACCAGCACCTGTGCGGTAAGAGCCGGATTATTAATCTTCATGTCAAACTCGAACAACTGATTATGGGTCTTGCCCGATACCCCTTTACGAACCAGGTTAACGCCATGACCCACGTCATTCAAATCGTCCACACATGGAACTTGTTTTACATGTGTCTCGTCATTTACAAAATAAGGATCCGACTTGATGGCGGCTTCCACAGTCTTGAAGTCCGCACCTTCCTCCAGTTCCACATACACCATACGGCGATGGATACCGGTACCCACAGGAATAGTCATGGACAAAGCATCCTTCACTCCATCAATGGCACGGACTGCTACGGAATGCCCCATGCTGCGTCCCGGACCGAAATTGGTATAAGTAATGCCCTTCGGAGCGATGGCTTCCAACAGTGTACGAACTACAGAATCGCTTCCCGGATCCCATCCGGCAGAAATAATAGCGACAGCCTTACCGGCCTTTGCCGACTCATCCAATGAACGGCGGAGAGAAGTGATTTGTGTATGAATGTCGAAACTATCTACCGTATTGATACCCATTGCCAGAATCTCTTTAGCATATTTTTCCACGCTACGGGTCGGAGTAGCCAGCACAGCCACATCCACATCTTTCAATTCCTTTATATCTTTCACCACAGCGTATGCTTCCAACTCGGCAGGCTTGTTTTCCGCACCGCTACGACGGACGATACCTGCAATCTCAAAATCGGGAGCAGCTTCCAAAGCCTCCACTACATACTGACCAATGTTACCGTATCCAACCACGGCCGCTCTTATTTTTCTCATCTTTTATTGGGTTTAGTTTACTATTATCTGTTAATTCGCTGCAAAAATAAACATTTTGCCTCATTTTTTTGTTCACTACGACCTAATAATTTAAAAATATTCTTGCCGAACTTATAATTTAAAAGATAGATGTCCTATTTTTGCAAAGAACTGTAAATTTTCAAATGAAACAACCATGATAGAATATATTAAAGGAGACATTGCGGAGATTACTCCGGCAACGGTAGTTTTAGACTGTAACGGGATGGGATATGGCATCAATATCTCATTGAATACGTATTCGGCCATTCAGAATCAGAGCAATACGAAATTATATATTTATGAAGCGATCCGGGAAGACGCCTACGTACTCTACGGATTCTCGACCAAGCAGGAACGGGAGTTATTTTTGTTACTGATTTCCGTATCGGGCATCGGCGGCAACACGGCACGTATGATTCTGTCGGCTTTATCCCCTTCCGAACTGTGCGGAGTAATCAGTTCCGGTAATGACAAGTTATTGAAAACGGTGAAAGGCATCGGCCTGAAAACTGCCCAACGCATCATAGTAGACTTAAAGGACAAGATCGCCACTTCGGGCGTGGAAACAGTGAACAGTGAAATGTTTGCCAATCCGGCCAATACAGAAATTCATGACGAGGCTGTCTCCGCACTCACCATGCTGGGATTCGCACAAGCCGCATCACAAAAGGTAGTGGCTGCCATACTGAAAGAGGAGCCTGCCGCCCCGGTAGAGAAAGTGATCAAGCTGGCCTTGAAGCGATTGTAAGGGCTATACATGAAACAAGGGACACGGACAATGCGGACTTTGGGGAATCTTTTCAAAATCCGCTTTGTTTGTGTTCCGATTTACATCACTTCTCTTCCTCCTGTTCCTGCATTTTGCGGGTTACAAACTCTATTTTCAAGTTCGCTTCTTTCTTATCTTTACGGATTTGTTCCATGCCGGACAGGATGCGCGCCAATTCTGTTAATTCTGCAATCGCCTTACGGTCATTGGGTTGCATAGCCGTTTTATAAGTACGGTCTCCGATAAACTGAAGTTGGATATTCTTATCTTTGTTCGCTACAATAAAAGCGATAACGCCGCCGTCTTCCCCCATCTTATAATCGGCCTTCTCGATTGCACGGCCCAAGTCAGTGGTTTCATAGCTGTCTTTCGAGGCGGGAGTTTCGGCAAAGGTATCCCCCACACTCACTTTCACCGCCGTGTGATGCAACGTGCCTCCTGCACAATAAATAGAGGTAAGGGACATTTCCCCCTGCTCGTTCACTTGTCCGCGCAAGAATGAACGGCCTATATTCTTTTCTACCGTCTGGGTAGGATAAAAATAGTTACCCACCTCCTGATATGCAGTATCTTTCTCAAGAACAAAATTACCTTTGACGGAATCCAGCTGAGCTTGTCTCACCACCATCATGCTATCCAGGTAAATCAGACTTTTCTGCTGTTCTTTCAAATCCACCTGCTGCATCAGCTTGACTCCCTGTTTTCTGGCTTCAAACGCTTTCGGATAAAGGATGCGGATACTGTCTATCTGCAATTTGGCCTCATTAAAGTTCTCTTTTTCCAAAGCCGCTTCAGCCTTACGCAAATTTTCTTGCGCTTTCTTCTCGCCGCCATCATCACAACCGGCCAGCAACAAGGCAAATAATGCTACTAATCCTATCTTTTTCATGTACTTGATCGTTTTATATGCAGGCAAAAATACAATTTAATTGCGTGATTTCTCCTTATCCTGCGCAAAAAATCGTAAATTTGCCCCTCTTTAAGATGAATATGGAACTAAAAGAACATTTTAATAATAAGATATTCAAGTTAATCTCCGAAACGGCAGACGAACTGGGATTGGAATGTTACGTTGTAGGAGGTTATGTACGAGATATATTTTTGGCACGTCCCTCTAAGGATATAGACGTTGTAGTAGTAGGAAGCGGAATTGAAATGGCACAAGCCCTCGGCAAGAAGCTGGGACGCGGAGCACACGTTTCTGTTTTTAAGAATTTCGGCACGGCACAAGTTAAATACCATGACACGGAAGTGGAGTTTGTCGGTGCCCGTAAAGAGTCGTACAGCCATGACAGCCGTAAGCCCGTAGTAGAGGACGGCACCTTGGAGGACGACCAAAACCGGCGCGATTTTACGATCAATGCCATGGCAGTGTGCCTGAACAAAGCACGTTTCGGTGAATTGGTAGATCCTTTTAATGGACTGGACGATTTGAAAGAGAGAACTATCCGTACGCCGCTGGACCCGGACATCACTTTCAGTGACGATCCGCTCCGCATGATGCGTTGTGTCCGGTTTGCCACACAACTGAATTTCTATATTGATGACACCACTTTCGAAGCACTGTCACGTAACAAGGAACGCATTCATATTATCTCCAAAGAGCGCATCGCCGACGAGTTGAACAAGATCTTGCTCGCCCCCATACCGTCCAAAGGCTTTATAGAACTGGACCGCTGCGGACTGTTACCTTTGATTTTTCCTGAACTGGTAGCGTTGCAAGGAGTGGAAACCCGGAACGGCCGTGCCCATAAAGATAACTTCTACCATACCTTGGAAGTTGTGGACAATATTTCCAAACATACCGACAACCTATGGCTACGTTGGGCCACTCTGTTGCATGATATAGGCAAGCCACGTACCAAACGCTGGGAACCACGTATAGGATGGACTTTCCATAATCATAACTTTATCGGTGAGAAAATGATTCCGGACCTCTTCCGCAAGATGAAACTGCCCATGAATGAGAAGATGAAATATGTCCAAAAGTTAGTCAGCCTGCACATGCGTCCCATTGTTATCGCAGATGATGTAGTAACTGATTCCGCCGTGCGACGTCTGCTTTTTGAAGCCGGAGATGATATTGACGACTTGATGATGCTGTGCGAAGCGGACATCACTTCAAAAAATGAAGCACGAAAACAAAAATTCCTGGATAACTTCAAACTGGTACGCCAGAAACTGAAAGACCTGGAAGAAAAAGACCGGATACGCAATTTCCAACCTCCGGTAGACGGAGAAGAAATTATGCGGATATTCGACCTGCAGCCCTGCCGTGAAATAGGCAGTCTGAAAAGTTCTATCAAGGATGCCATACTGGATGGAATCATCCCTAATGAACATGATGCTGCTTTAGAACACATGTTGAAGAAAGCAAAAAGCATGGGATTAACACCCAAAAACTTATAAGAAATTGACCATACACTATACCAAAGGAGAAGAGTGGGCCAATACCCTGTCACATGGTGTTGGTATCCTGATAGGTATCGCCGGCGGCGGTTATCTGTTGCTTACTGCCATGAAAAGTGGCAATCCGTGGGCAACAGGTGGCATGTGGCTCTATCTATTCGGTATGCTGTCTTCCTATATCAGCTCCACCTGGTATCATGCCAGCAAACCATCTCCTCACCGCGAAGTGTTGCGCAAATTCGATCATGCTTCGATTTATCTGCATATCGCAGGAAGCTATTCCCCCATCATGCTGATAGCCTTGCGGGAAGCAGATTATTGGGGATGGGGAATTCTTAGTTTCGTATGGCTATGCGCCCTCGCCGGGATCATTCTATGTTTTTGTAACCTGAAAGAACATAGCAACCTGGAAACAATTTGTTATATAGCCATGGGATGCAGCATTTTTGTAGGTTTCAAGCCGCTCTGCCAACATGTACCTCCTGTTTTTATTTATTGGTTAATCGGCGAAGGAGTGTCTTACATCACCGGAGCTGTCTTTTATTCCTTCCCCCAATTGCCCTATATGCACTCTGTTTTCCATCTGTTTGTATTAGGAGGAACAATCTGCCATATGATGGCATTGTGGTACATTTTATAACCCTCCCATCTTCAATAAGTTATCCGTTTTGGAAAACTTTTATTTATTTTTTAAACAGAAAGTTTCCCAAAATGTTATACCTTTGTAGCCGTCCGACAAGGTGAAGTTAACCCCTTCTAAGAGGGAATGCCGTGAAAATCAGCAACAGTACCCGCTGCTGTAATTCTCGTTGAACTGAAACAATATGCCACTACAAAACTATTTGCGGGAAGGCGTTTTAAGGGAGAGATAAGTCAGAAAACCTGCCTGGAAGGACAGCCAAGTTTTTTAAATTAACAATTAATTTTTCCAACAATGAATTACGCTGAGATTTGTATTATTAAGCGTGATGGAAAGCGGGAAGACTTTTCCATCAGTAAAATTAAAAATGCAATCGGCAAGGCATTCCATGCCTCCGGAATTGACAATGAAGACAAACTGATTGCTGAAATTACCATGCGGGTTATCAGCAATTTTGTATCTCCAACCATCAGTGTGGAAGAGATTCAGGATCTGGTAGAAAAGGAACTGATGAAAGTACGTCCCGAAGTGGCTAAGAAATACATTATTTATCGCGAATGGCGGAATACGGAACGCGACCGTAAAACGCAAATGAAGCACATCATGGACGGCATTGTAGCCATCGACAAAAATGATGTCAACCTGAGTAATGCCAACATGTCCAGCCATACTCCCGCCGGACAGATGATGACTTTTGCCTCGGAAGTTACTAAAGACTATACCTATAAATATTTGTTGCCTAAAAAATATGCCGAAGCGCATCAGTTGGGCGACATACATATACATGATTTGGATTACTATCCCACCAAGACTACCACTTGTATCCAATATGACCTGGATGACTTGTTCGAACGCGGCTTCCGCACTAAAAACGGAAGTATCCGTACTCCACAGTCCATTCAAAGTTATGCCACTCTGGCCACCATCATATTCCAGACAAACCAGAACGAGCAACATGGCGGACAGGCTATCCCCGCCTTCGACTTCTTTATGGCGGAAGGGGTACGGAAGACATTTCGCAAACATCTGAAAACTTTAACCGAGTTTTATATAGAAGTAGAAGGAAAAGAACCCGGAACAGAGGCTCTCAAGAAAATTGAAGAGAAAGCATACGCCATGACGCGCAAAGATACACATCAGGCAATGGAAGGATTCATCCACAACCTGAACACCATGCATTCGCGAGGGGGAAATCAAGTCGTATTCAGTTCCATCAATTATGGAACAGACACTTCTCCCGAAGGCCGCATGGTCATAGAGGAACTGCTGAAAGCTACCATCGAAGGCCTGGGTACCCGTGGCGAAGTACCAGTCTTCCCCATACAGATATTCAAGGTTAAAGACGGAGTATCTTATTCCGAAGAGGACTATAAGAAAGCCATGGAAAATTTCGAAGCGGCACTGGAAGGCAACATGGAATTCCAAGCTCCCAATTTCGACTTGTTTCTGAAAGCTTGCCGTACCACCGCAAAAGCCTTGTTCCCTAATTTTATGTTTTTGGATACTCCTTATAACAAAAATGAGAAATGGGATATCAAGGACCCTAAACGTTACCGCTATGAACTGGCAACTATGGGATGCCGTACCCGCGTATACGAAAATATAGCGGGTGAAAAAAGTTCATTAGGACGTGGCAACCTGTCATTCACCACTATGAATATGCCCCGGCTGGCCATCGAAGCACGCATCAAGGCAGAAAGTCTGGAAGAATCAGGCAAAAAAGAGGCCATAGAAAGAAAAGCAAAAGAAATATTCATAGAAAGTGTACATGCTTTGTCCGAACTAATCGCCGAACAATTGTATGCACGCTACCAGTATCAACGTACAGCCTTGGCACGCCAGTTCCCGTTCATGATGGGGAATGATGTGTGGAAAGGCGGAGGAAAACTTTCGCCCAACGACCAGGTGGGGGATGTATTGCGTCAAGGCACATTGGGGATAGGCTTTATCGGCGGGCACAATGCCATGATGGCTCTTTATGGAGAAGGTCACGCACATAGCCAGAAAGCATGGGATACATTATTCGAAGCCGTTACGGAAATGAATAAAGTGGCAGACGAATACAAACAGAAATATCAGTTGAATTTCTCCGTACTTGCCACGCCTGCCGAAGGACTTTCCGGACGATTCACCCGTATGGACCGCCGCAAATACGGCATCATTCCCGGCGTGACGGATAATGACTATTATGTAAACTCTTTCCACGTAGATGTAAAAGAGCCCATCACCATCACCGAGAAGATAAAACGGGAAGCTCCTTTCCACGCCATTACCCGCGGAGGACATATCACTTACGTAGAACTGGACGGAGAAGCTCAGAAAAATGTAAAAGCCATAGCCAAGATTGTAAAAGTAATGCATGACGAAGGCATTGGATACGGTTCCATCAATCATCCTGTTGATACTTGTCAGGCTTGCGGTTACAAAGGGGTCATTTACGACAAGTGCCCTGTTTGCCAGAGCGAGAATATAATGCGAATGCGTCGCATTACCGGGTATTTGACAGGCGACCTCAGCACTTGGAATTCAGCCAAGCGTGCCGAAGAGCGTGACCGGGTAAAGCATGGATAATCAGCATGAACTTGTTATTTACCTATCCTGAAACAATAGTCGACGGTGAAGGCATCCGCTATTCTATCTATCTAGCCGGATGCCGTCACCATTGTCGCGGTTGCCAGAATCCCGAATCCTGGAACCCATCGGCAGGCACTCCGCTCACACCGGAAAAAATAGAAAAAATTATCTGCGAAATAAATGCTAATCCATTATTGGACGGAATCACCTTTTCCGGTGGAGATCCACTTTATCATCCTCAAGAATTCCTGGCTCTAGTCAAACAGATCAAAGAAGCTACCGGACAAAACATCTGGTGTTATACAGGATATACATTTGAACAAATACAAAACGATGAAATGTTAAAACCGGTACTGGATTATGTGGATGTTATAGTAGACGGACGATTCGAGCCGGATTTGTACTCTCCTTACTTGGAATTTAGGGGAAGCAGTAACCAACGCATCATCCGTGTGCGATAACGCTAAAAGAAATAAAAAAAGGGTGTTTTCTTGATATATATCATGAATTCACCCTTTTTTATGTTTTTCAGCATCTATTTACTTGCTAATATCAAGAAAAGCCGTACCTTTGCAATGTGGTTGTGAAACCAAATATTAAGTTAATAAAGAAAAGAACAAAATTAGGTATTAAGTATTAAGGTAAAGATTTTAATTTAAGGTATTAGATTTAGGTAAAGAAAGATTGATTTAGAAAGGTATTAGCAGCAAGATTTAAGGTAATTAGAAAAAGAAAGTTTTCAGGAAATTAGTTTTATAGGTATTAAAAGAGTTGTTTTTTAGGTACAAGAGAGAGGATAACGCAACTGAGACGAGAAAGATGAAAAGAACCCCATTATGGAGGGGGGTTCTTCAGGATGTGAGCGGGTTTGATAAGAACTTTCGCTCTTTTTTTATGTCTTTTTTTCACCACGGGAGAAAAACAATATAAAAAACGCAGATTTCCGCAAAGATGATTGATTCAATCTTTGCGGAAATCCGTGCCTATCGGCATTATTATAAAAATGCCGTGTCCTTTTCTGTCATGCAAACTTAGAACAAGAATCGCATGATATCATTAAAGTTCGCCCAAATGAGCAAGGCAAACAATAGAAACATACCTACCATCTGCGCATATTCCATAAATTTGTCACTCGGCTTACGACGGGCAATGATTTCATAAAGCAGGAATAATACATGTCCGCCATCCAATGCCGGAATAGGCAGAATATTCATAAACGCAAGGATGATTGACAGAAAAGCAGTCATTTCCCAAAAACGATGCCAATCCCATACTTTCGGAAAAATACTTCCTATCGTTCCAAAACCACCTACACTCTTGGCTCCTTCTTTGGTGAACACATATTTCATATCGTTCACATATCCTTTTAATGTATTTACTCCTAATTGTACCCCTGCAGGAAAAGATTCAAAGAACCCATATTCACGGGTAGTTTCTTTATAATCGGCCAATGAAAGAAATGTTGCCCCCACTCTAAACAGTGAGTCCGTATGCACGGTAACCGTATCACGCAATCCTCCACGAGAATAAACCATTTGCATAGCAACTCCTTTATCTCCGGTAGTTTCCGCATCAGCCTGCATATTATCTAGTTTTTCCACCAATGCATTCCATGAGTTCAACATTTCACCGTTGACCGCAATCAAACTATCTCCCTTCTGTATACCGGCCTTATCCAAGCCACCGCCCGGTATCACCGAGTCAACAACATTAGGAACTAACGCCGTAACAAACATCGGATCATCCTTTGCTATATCCAACAAGCTGATCTCAGGCATATATACTTCGGTTTCCTTTCCATCGCGCGATACAGTCACTGTACGTGCCTCAGCAATATCACGAAGCATATCCATCCCGAAACGCTCCAATGGTTTTTCATCTGCGCGAAGGAGAATATCACCGTCACGGAAGCCTATTTCCCGAGCACGCTCATTAAATTTCATACCATGAGTCATGTCTTGCAGCGACACAAAAGAATCTCCCCAATGGAATAAAATCATGGAATAGATGAAGATAGCCAGCAAGAAATTCATCAAGACACCACCCACCATGATAAGCAGACGCTGCCAAGCCGGTTTTGAACGAAATTCCCATGGTTTAGCAGGCTGTTTCATCTGCTCGGTATCCATAGACTCGTCTATCATACCCGAAATTTTCACATATCCCCCCAAAGGCACCCAGCCAATACCATATTCCGTATCACTGTTCTTCGGTTTGAATTTGAACAAAGAAAACCACGGATCAAAAAATATGTAGAACTTCTCTACTCTTACTTTAAAAAGACGTGAAAAAAGAAAATGTCCTCCCTCATGAATAATGACCAATAATGAAAGGCTCATTATCAATTGAAGGGCACGAATCAAAAATGTTTCCATCTAGCTATTTACTATTTTATAATTTATAATTAACATAATTCTCTGTCAACTACCATTTAAGATGACAAAAGGGATAACGCTACCCGACGTGCCTCAGTATCAGTAGCCACATAGTCTTCATAAGTCGGTTCCTTGATATAAGCAACTTTACCCATAGTCCGTTCTATGACATCACTCATACCCAGGAAAGATATTTTGTCTTTCAGGAAAGCATCCACCACCACTTCATTAGCTGCATTCACTATACAGGGCATATTTCCGGCCCGATACAAAGCCTCGTATGCCAATGCCAAATTACGAAAACGTTTAGTATCAGGCTGTTCAAAAGTCAGGTCTGTTATACGGGCAAAATCCAACCGTTCGAAAGAAGATTTCACACGCTCCGGATACGAAAAAGCATATTGAATAGGCAAACGCATATCGGGCATGCCCAATTGCGCTTTCACGGCCCCATCCTCAAACTGCACCATAGAATGAATGACAGATTGTGGATGAACTACCACTTCAATTTGCTCCGGACGCATTCCGAATAACCATTTAGCCTCAATCACTTCAAACCCCTTGTTCATCATGGAAGCCGAATCAATGGTTATCTTCGCTCCCATTTCCCAATTGGGGTGCTTCAAAGCTTGTGCTTTGGTCACTGTTTGCAACTGCTCCATAGTATAAGTACGAAACGGCCCTCCTGAAGCTGTCAAGATCACTTTCTCCAACCGGTTATTTATTTCCAGGCACTGGAAGATAGCCGAATGTTCCGAATCCACGGGAAGTACAGATGTATGGTACTGATTTGCCAGTGCATTAATCAACTCTCCGGCCACAACCAGCGTTTCTTTATTAGCCAAAGCAATAGCTTTACCTGCCTTTATCGCATTTATAGTAGGACGCAATCCGGCATAACCTACCATAGAAGCCAGTACAATGTCAATAGGCTGTGATTCCACAATTTGAGAGAGCGCATCCGCTCCTGCATATACTTTGATAGGCAGATCACTCAACGCCTCTTTCAATTGAAGGTATTTTTCCTCATTGGCTATCACTACCGCCTCGGGCATGAACTTACGGGCTTGTTCTATCAATAAATCGACCCTGTTATTGGCTGTCAGCGCATAGGCCTCATATAAATCAGGATGTTCCTCTATTACCTGTAAAGCCTGTGTACCGATAGAGCCGGTAGAACCTAATATCGCTATTTGTTTTTTCATAATGTTGTTAAAATACAATGTATTTTGAGGGATCAATCGCACGTCCCTTGTGCCACAATTCGAAATGCAGATGCGGTCCGGTAGTTTTTTCACCGGTATTTCCTACCAATGCAATAGCTTCACCACCTTTCACCGGATCGCCTTCTTTCTTTAATAACGAACCACAATGTTTATATACCGACACAAAATCCTGTCCGTGCTGTATCTGAATAACATAACCGGTTTCTGCTGTATAAGTAGACAAAATCACTGTTCCATCCAATGTTGCCAACACACTTTCATTTGGATTAGCGGCAATATCCACTCCGTAATGCCTGTTCTCCAAGTCAAAATTAGAAGACATCATGCCACGTGTAGGACGATAAAAAATCAATCCGGAAGCGGCATTATTATCATCAACAGCCGTCAGATTATATCGTTCTGATTCTTCATATTGCTTGCGAAACTCTTCTTCCTGCCTGGTACGTTCCATCAAAGAATCAGAACGAAGAATGGTCAGAGAGTCGATAGATTGGACTGTATCAGCTTTTACTTTCCCGCTAAATATATCCTGAATATTCATGATATACATATTCTGCCTCGTCACCACTTGTTGCAATGAATCGGCCCGCAAGGCATTGGTCACCACCTGCGCACGTACCTCACTGTTCATATATCCCGGCAAATAATTACGTAAAGGAGTAAAAACAATAATAGTTGCCGAAATCAGGAAAATTACCGTTACGGCAGACAGCAATACAGACACACCATTGAGTTTGGAAACGTGTAGTCCCACAATCTCCTCCAACGTATTTTCATTGGTAATGGTCAGTTTATACTTAAACTTGAAATTATGCCAAAATGCTTTCCTTCCTTTTTTCTTCATCGTGCGCACCTTCTATATTTATATCAAGCCATCAGGTACTTCGACCGTCAGCAAACGCTTTTTCTTATCCAATTTGGTGATAAATTCCTCGTGGGCAGGCAGCAAAAGTTCCTCACCACCTTTCTCAATGGCAAAAAGGACATTCATCGTACTGTCATCCACCGCCACAATCTCACCCAACTCACCATGATTCACATCTTCTACCTTAAAACCAATAAAATAGTTCCAAGTAGGTATATCATCCGAATCTTCCTCCTCACCGACATATTTCTTCGGGAAATAAACCTCTACATTCGTAAACATACGGGCCTTTTCCGAGGTATCCACCCCTTCCAGTTTGACTAAAGCAGTGGTATCTGAACGAAAACGATACTCTTCAATAAAGAAAGGCACGAAGATACCGTCTAACAAACAGACCAAATACTCACATTCCACACGGTCAAAAATATCATCCGTAAAAGTGAATGAGATTTCTCCTTTTACTCCATGCGGCTTGTTGAATATACCAATCTTGAAAACTTCATCTTTTTTAATCATGATTGATTTCTCTAAATTCTAGTAATACGTGCGCCAAGCGCATTCAAACGCTGGTCTATATTCTGATATCCCCGGTCTATCTGCTCTATATTGTGTATGCGACTGGTACCGTCGGCACTCATTGCCGCTATCAGCAAAGCGATACCGGCACGAATATCGGGTGAAGTCATATTTCCGGCACGAAGCTGGAAATTACGGTCATGCCCTATTACAACGGCACGATGAGGGTCACATAATATAATCTGTGCTCCCATATCTATGAGCTTGTCCACAAAGAACAGGCGGCTTTCAAACATTTTCTGATGAATCAGTACACTGCCTTTCGCCTGTGTAGCCACCACCAGTACCACACTGAGCAGGTCGGGAGTCAACCCCGGCCAGGGAGCATCTGCTATGGTCATAATAGAGCCATCAATAAACGATTCTATCTGATAATGTTCCTGCTCGGGGATAAATAGATCATCCCCCCGCTGTTCCACTCTAATACCTAAACGACGAAAACTTTCTGGAATAATGCCCAAATTTTCATGTGATACATTCTTAATGGTAAGCTCACTTCCTGTCATAGCTGCCATTCCGATAAAACTACCTACTTCAATCATATCAGGCAACACCCGATGAGTACAGCCATGCAGACTTTCCACTCCTTCAATAGTCAGCAAATTAGATGCAATACCGGAAATCTTCGCCCCCATGCTATTCAACATACGACAAAGTTGCTGCAGATAAGGTTCACAAGCTGCGTTATAAATGGTCGTTTTGCCCTTCGCCAGGACAGAAGCCATCACAATATTAGCCGTACCGGTAACCGAAGCTTCATCCAGCAACATATAAGTACCTTTCAAATGCTTTGCGCAAATACTGAAAACACTTCGTTCCTCATCATAATTAAAACAGGCTCCCAACTTCTGAATACCGATAAAGTGAGTGTCCAAACGCCGACGGCCAATCTTGTCACCGCCCGGCTTTGAAATCAAAGCCCTTCCAAAACGGGCAACCAACGGACCAACCAACATGACTGATCCACGCAGACTGGAACATTTCTTTAAGAATTCATCACTCTCCAAGTAGTTCAAATCCACAGTGTCAGCTTTAAATGTATACGAATCAATTCCTGTTTTTGATACCTTGACGCCCATATCACGTAACAACTGAATCAGGTTGTTCACATCCAGAATGTCCGGAATATTAGTCACTGTCACTTCTTCCGAGGTCAACAGAGTGGCACAAAGGATCTGTAACACTTCATTTTTAGCACCTTGCGGGTGTATTTCGCCGTGCAATTTATGTCCTCCTTCAATTACAAACGAAGCCATGGTATCATTTTTTAGGAATTAATATTTCTTTCTTTGATTGTTGTTTTGTTGCGGTCTGCGCTGATTGTTATTCTGTTGTGGCCTGCGTGGAACATAAACACGTTGCTGCTCATTCAAATGCAAGTCTTCAGGGGTCAGATTAATCACTCCCTTAGAGTAATCGCGAAGATCATCCAAGATTTTCTGATCCTCCACCCCGTCTTTGTTCCAGTTCAGGAAGCATTTCTTCATGTGGTTTGCAATCAGGCTGATCAGCTGCTTTTTCTCCTCACCTTCCGGATAGTCCACTGCCTTTTTAATCATGTTCTCCAAAATACGTCCATAATGACGATAACGGATTCCATTATGCGGATAAGGCAACATATCGGGTTTCACCTCCAGGCTTTCTTTCTTCACAATTTCATACGGATAATCAATATCCAGCTTAAAATCGGCCATAATAGCCAAATGATCCCATAATTTATGTTTGAAATCGGGCACATCCCGCAAATGCGGAAACATACCGCCCATAATGTTGATAATCGTGTTCGCACAACGTTGGCGCTCAGCTCTGTCCTCGATGGTCAAGGCGTGATCTACCATGTTCTGCACACTTCTGCCATATTCAGGAAGGGGTAAAGTTCGTTGTTGAGTATTATACTCCATATATTTAAAATTTATGATTTATGCACTAATTTGTTCATCGGCTGTTACAAAAGCTTTTTGGGTTTGGAAGCTACAAACTCTTTCAAATAGAAAGGCTCAAAATAAGCCACATCCTTAAAGTTCTGTCTTACCATTTCCTTTTCTGCCAATGGAAACATCCATTTACCTAACGGACGGATGTCATCAATAAAATGAGCATTGGGATGAGTAATCTGCCCACGGCATTTAGCTGCACCGTTACCCAAAAAATAGACCGGATGTTCATTCAGAAACTCCAAATAGGAATGCTCATCAACAATATCGGCAGCTATTTCCCTTTTTACGCTCAATGCGCGGTCATAAACAGCTGCATAGACTTCCATGCGACGTGCATCTATCATAGGACAGAGCAAGGCATCCTCAGGCAAATCGTGATGTAACAACACCGGCACACACAATACCTCCAATGTCGGCAGACCGATAAGTGGCAAATTACGTCCATAGCAAATACCCTTCGCCATAGAGACACCAATACGCAACCCTGTGTACGAGCCGGGCCCGCAACTCACAGCCACTGCATCCAACGGCATACCATGACTGTCGACAAACGACAAAGCCTCATCTACAAATACGCCCAGCTGCACGGCGTGTGAAGGTCCTTTCAAATCCTCTTTGGAGAACACCGCCAATCCATCCTCACTGACGGCAACAGAGCAGGCCTCTGTTGAAGTTTCAATATGCAAAATACACGACATAATGCTCTACTTATATAATATAATCTGCAAATATACACTTTTATTTATACTTCATTTCCATAAAAAGATTACTTTTGCAAAAAAACATATTAGTTATGATACAGTCAATGACCGGATACGGTAAAGCAACCGCTATATTCGGAGAAAAAAAAATTAACGTAGAGATCAAGTCTTTAAATAGTAAAGCAATGGACTTGTCTACACGGATCGCTCCTTTATACCGTGAAAAAGAAATGGAAATCCGCAATATGATTTCCAAATCATTGGAACGCGGTAAAGTTGATTTCAGCCTGTGGATAGAGAAAGACGTTTCGGATACAGCCACTCCCATTAACGCCGCCCTTGTAGAAAACTACTACAATCAGATAAAATCTATTTCCGAAATGACCCATATACCAATGCCCGAAGATTGGTTTGCAACCCTTCTACGAATGCCCGACGTACTAACCAAGGCCGATGTACAAGAACTTTCGGAAGAAGAATGGGAGGTAGTCCGCCAGGTAGTGGAAGAGGCTATCAACCATTTGGTAGATTTTCGCAAACAGGAAGGAACCGCTTTGGAAAAGAAATTCAACGAAAAGATTGATAACATCGAGAGTTTGTTAAAGTCCATCGAGCCCTACGAAACAGAACGTGTAGCCAAGATACGTGAACGCATTACAGATGCTTTGGAAAAGACCATCAGTGTGGATTATGATAAAAACCGCTTGGAACAAGAATTGATTTATTACATTGAAAAATTAGATATTAACGAAGAAAAACAACGACTGAGCAATCACTTGAGATATTTCCGTGAAACCATGGCAGGCGGTCATGGGCAAGGGAAAAAACTTGGTTTCATAGCACAGGAGATGGGACGCGAAATCAATACGACCGGCAGCAAATCCAATCATGCCGAGATGCAAAACATCGTAGTGCAGATGAAGGACGAACTGGAACAAATCAAAGAACAGGTATTAAATGTAATGTAACCGGTTCATATACCGGACCCCATTCTCATAAGCAAAGAATCAAGATATGGCAACAGGAAAACTTATCATTTTTTCAGCCCCCTCAGGTTCGGGCAAATCAACCATTATCAACTATCTGCTGACACAAAACCTGAACCTGTCTTTCTCTATTTCTGCCACCAGCCGCCCTCCTCGCGGAAAAGAACGGCATGGTGTGGAATATTTCTTCCTATCTCCTGAGGAATTCAAACAACGCATTGCCAATGATGAATTTCTGGAATACGAAGAAGTATACGAAAACCGTTTCTACGGAACCTTGAAAGCACAAGTGGAAAAACAATTGGAAGCCGGACAAAATGTGATTTTTGACGTAGATGTAGTAGGCGGATGTAATATCAAAAAATATTATGGCAGCCGCGCATTGTCTGTTTTCATTCAACCACCCAGTGTAAAAGAACTCCGTAAACGCCTGAAAGGCCGTGGTACTGATGCCCCCGAAGTAATTGAAAGCCGAATCGCAAAAGCAGAATTTGAATTGGGGTTCGCCGATAAATTCGACACCGTGATAGTAAATGACGATTTGGAGAAAGCAAAAGCGGAAGCACTGAAAGTTATTAAAAATTTTATTGAAAAATAAGACGATGATCAAAGATCCGAAAAAACTGGCCCAAAGAATGTCGATACTTTGTATCCTCATTGGTTTTATAGCTTTGGCTGTGGGCATCATTGCAATGGCAATGGAGCAATACATTATTGCCATAGCAATGGGTATTGTCACTGTGGGACAAGTATGGAATTACAATAAATGGAAAAGAGTAAGATAAAGACTGGTATTTTCGGCGGCTCATTCAATCCTATTCACATTGGTCATCTGGCACTTGCTAATTATTTATGTGAATATAATGGATTGGATGAAATATGGTTTCTCGTCTCTCCTCACAATCCATTAAAGCAACAAACGGATTTATGGGATGATAATCTGCGATTGGAACTGGTAAAACTGGCCATTGTGGATTATCCCAAATTCCGAGCTTCCGATTTCGAGTTCTACCTTCCTCGTCCTTCCTATACTATACACACATTGGACGCTTTACACAAAGCCTATCCCAACCGAGAATTTACTCTTATCATTGGGGCGGACAACTGGCTTCTATTCCCCCGTTGGTACAAAGCAAAGGAGATTTTAAAGAATCATCATGTAATGATCTATCCCCGTCCGAATTTCACTATTGATCCAACAACTCTTCCTCCTTCCGTGCAATTAGCAGATACTCCGTTATTGGAAATCAGTTCTACTTTTATCAGACAGGCACTAGCGGAAGGACGAGATATACGATATTTCCTACATCCGGCAGTATATGAACGGCTAAAAAAATAAAAATCCCCGGGAGGACACAATCCAAATTTCCCGGGGAAAAACACATCAATTATTTAATCTAAAATTCAAAGGACGCACTCCATTAACGCTTTGCCAGCAGTACTTCATTATTTATTAATCCGTCCAACTCCCAGCCTGTCGCATCTTTTTTATATGAGTGCCACGTCAAAAACTTCCCAGCTTCATCTAACGTATATACATATTTCTGCGTAGGGATAAACGCTTTTTTATTCTTGTTCCACAAAGAATAATCAATATGCGCTTCTGTGTCTGTGTACGTAACTTCCATACAATAATAATTTATCCAAGTCGTGCCATTCCATTTCATACTTTTCTTCTCTATAATTTGTCCCTTATCGTTGTATCTGAACTCAAAACGATACTCCGGAGTAAGGAAAGTACCCTCTTGTTCATAAACGACCTTAGCCGACACCCGACCATTTTCCACCTCTTCATTTGTAATTTTCACAGGCTCGACTGCATTCAGCGTTAATACACTTGTCATTGCAAAAAGAACTGCCATCATGGCTTTAGTGATCATTGTAGTTTTCATAATGTCTTATTTTTAATGTTTATAATTCGGGTTTATTTGTGTCTCTATTTATAAGACGCAAATGACTCTAAAAACGTTGCAACATGATCCGTTTTTTTTCTTGAGCCGCTTCACTTTATAAAGTGCAAAGCACATGCCACGAAATTAATCCACTAAGTATCAATAAGTAAACATAAAAAAGGGTGTCCGATTATGGACACCCTGTACGTTATTAACGGACAAACAGTCTATTCTTTCTGCTTTTCAACACGATGCAAGACTACCAGAACAACTTCGCTGGGAGTAAATAAGCGGACGTCAACGCGCGAAGTACCCAATCCATTGGTAATAATAATCGGAGTACCTTTACTATTCTCTTTCCAACCAGTCAAAAAACGGTTTCCATAAATGGAGTGCTTTACCGGAGAATATTTTTTAAACAAGCTCACCTGCCCGCCATGAGTATGCCCCGCTAACACCAAATTGGCATTCGATACATCTGTATCTTCTGCATAGTCGGGAGTATGCGTGAGCAATATAATAAAATCATCCGCTGGAAAATGCTGGGATGGAGAGTCACCATTCCTTTTTAAATCAAACGGATTGCGTACACCGCTTACTATAATATGCTGACCATCTTTCATCAACTTATAGCTTTTATGTTCCATCAACCGCACATGATTCTTTTGCATGGCCTCCACCACTTCGGAATAGCAATAACCATAATCATGATTCCCCATCACAGCAAATGTTCCGTAAGGTGTATAAACTCTGCTCAAGGCGGTGAACAAAGTGTCTAGATTTCCACCTTTCTTGCTACGATAATCTCCACCCAACAACAGAACATCGGCATGCATTGATTTTAATGCTCGTACCGCACTGTTCAATTCACTCCTCTTAAAACGACTCTCATAATGAAAATCCGAAGCAAATCCTATCCGAAAACCATCAAAAGCGGGTGGAATATCATAACTATAAAAATCATATTGCTTCACACGTCCTACTCCCGGAAACTCGGACAAAGTAGCTGTGGCGCAAGAAGACAAAAAAATAACCGCTAAAAGTAAAAAAAGAAACTGTTTCTTCATAATCCTTTCTATTTGGAGACAAAGATACAGAATTAATTGTTTTATCTTTGCACAACCTTAATTATAAATAGAAATGGAAATTGTTCAAGTTAACTCAATAAAAGCATGGCTTCTAGCCGCCCGTCCTAAAACATTGGCAGGAGCCGCCACTCCGGTTTTACTGGGATGTGCCTTGGCCTATGCAGACAGCTGCTTCCAAATGACACCAGCATTGCTTTGCTTTCTCTTCGCTTTTCTGATGCAGATAGATGCCAACTTCATTAATGATTACTTTGATTATCTGAAAGGCAGTGACCGTGAAGACCGCTTGGGTCCTGAACGTGCCTGCGCACAAGGATGGATCACACTGAACGCCATGAGGAAAGGAATCGCCCTGACCACAGCGACAGCTTGTTTAGCAGGGTTATGCCTATTAGCTTATGGAGGGATTGAAATGATTCCAGTGGGAATTTTATGTATTTTATTCGCTTTTCTTTATACAGCAGGACCTTATCCGCTAGCTTATCACGGATGGGGAGACATACTTGTCATTGTCTTTTTCGGGTTTGTACCGGTAGGCTGCACTTACTATGTGATGTGTCGTAGCTGGACTTGGAATGTAACACTCGCCTCTCTAGCTTGCGGACTGATTATAGATACCTTGTTGATGGTGAATAATTACCGTGACCGCGATCAAGATGCAAAAAGCGGAAAGAAAACAATCGTAGTACGCTGGGGAGCCAATGCAGGGCAACAATTATACCTATTTTTGGGATTGGCTGCCGCATGGCTTTGTTTATTGTTTATTCCGACCGGACACATTTGGGCTGCATTATTACCCCAACTTTATCTGTTACCTCACTTCATGGCATGGCAAAGAATGGTAAAAATCAAAAAGGGAAAAGAATTAAACAGCATATTGGGAGAAACCTCCCGTAATATGCTACTATTCGGAGTATTACTAGCATTCGGCCTTATTCTATAAAAATCATTCCGCTTTCTCTATTAATACAGTGGCGTAAGCAGAAATACCTTCCTCCCTGCCCGTGAATCCCAGCTTCTCTGTAGTGGTAGCCTTTACGGAAACATCATCCACATCAATCCTCATCAAATGAGCAAGCACCAACTGCATTTCCGGAATCCGCGCTTTCAATTTAGGACGTTCAGCGCAAATCGTTGCGTCCACGTTACCTACTTTATACCCTTTTGCAGCAATCAGGTCCACCGTTTCAGCCAATAAAATCTTGCTATCAATATTCTTGAATTCGCCTGCAGTATCAGGAAAATGATAACCTATATCACGCATATTGGCCGCTCCCAGCAAAGCGTCACAAATAGCATGAATCAACACATCGGCATCCGAGTGTCCCAATAGCCCCAATTCATGTTCAAATTTTATTCCTCCAAGCCATAATTCACGACCGCTTACCAGTTGGTGCACATCAAATCCAAATCCTACTCTTATTTTCATCTTACATAAAAATCTAATAATTTTTCACCTTCCAAATACCCCTGCAAATGCTGTCCTATACTGACTGGCCCTACTCCCACGGGAGTCCCTGTATAAAGCAAATCCCCAATCTTTAATGTAAAAAACCGGCTAACGTATGCGATTATCTCATCCACCTTAAACAACATATCTGCAGTGTTACCTCTCTGCACCGTTTTTCCATCTATATCCAAATGAAAGTTCAAATTCTGTATATCCTTAAATCTGTCTACCGACACAAAATCACCTATGGCAGCCGAGCTATCAAACCCTTTACACAGCTCCCAAGGCTTACCTTCCTCCCGAAACTGCCGCTGAAGGTCACGTGCCGTAAAATCTATTCCTACCGTCACCGCATCATAATACCGACTGGCAAAACGCGGAGCAATATTCTTTCCCAAACGATTAATACGTACTACCAATTCTGTCTCATAATCCACCTGCTGAGAAAAATCAGGAATAAAAAACGGCTTGCTGTCTTTCAGCAGAGCCGAATCCGGTTTCATAAAAATAACCGGTTCTTCCGGCAAATTCTCATCAGCATGCAACTCGTGGCAATGTGCAACGTAGTTCATTCCTACGGCTATAATCTTCATGTTATTATTCTTGAATTACATTTAATCTGTTAAACATTACAGCCAGATGGGCATAAAGTGATGTATTCTGCACCACAATATTTTCCGGTACACGAATACGGAACGGTGTAAAGTTCCAAACTGCCTTAATGCCACCCGCTATCATCTTATCTGTTATCTCCTGTGCTATATTAATAGGCACAGTCAACACCCCGATATTGACATCACAGGATTTCATTTTTACCTCAAATTCATCCGAATGATAAATAGGAATTCCATTTATTTCCTTTCCCACCAGTTCGGGGTTAATATCAAACGCACCTACTATCTCTAATCCAAAATGATGCAGGCCCGAGTCGCGCAACAAAGCACCTCCCAAACTACCAACACCAAACAAAAAAGCTTTATGCATCTTGGTAAATCCCAAGAAACGCTCCAGCACCTCTATCAACGCATCAATCTCATATCCCACACGTGTACGGCCGGATATATTTACATAAGAAAGATCTTTCGCTATTTGGGAAGCATCCACATTGATTTGCTTGGATATTTGGGTAGAAGACACGTACGTTTCTCCCTGTTCTTTCATCAGTTTCACATTCGAAAGATACCACGGAAGTCTGCGCAAAGTCGGCTCAGGCACTTTATCCGAGAATTTATGCATACGTATATCCATCTTTTTCTTTAGGTATTATCATTAGGTAATTTGCAAAAGTACACTTTTATTTGTTACATTGACGGATAGAGTATAAAAAAAGTCTTATCTTTGAGTATTCATTTAAGCAAAATTCACATGAAAAATAACGATTGGAAAGAACGTCTGAATGTGGTTTATTCCACAAATCCTGATTTTAAGTATGAAAACGTTGAAAAGGAAGAGACTAAAACATTAGATAAAAAACAACAAAAGCTCCGTGTCAATATAGAAAAAAAAGGACGGAGTGGCAAAACCGTGACATTAATCAACGGGTTCATCGGAACAGAAAATGACCTGAAAGAGTTGGGTAGATTATTGAAAAGCAAATGTGGGGTAGGCGGTTCAGCAAAAGACGGGGAGATCCTTATTCAAGGAGAGTTCAAGCAACGGGTCATCGAGTTGTTGAAAGCTGAAGGATATACCCAGACCAAATAGCCGGAAAAAAGAAAGGGACTGTTGTCACACAGTCCCCCTTCTATAATTGCGGAAATCTTATTCAGCACGTAAAGTGAAACGTTTGAAAGCAACGATCTGCAATTCAGGATCAGCTTCCTTCAACACTTCTCTTACAGTCTTCTTACCATCCATGATATCCTCTTGGTTCAGCAAGCAAACTTCCTTCAAGAACTTGCCCAGACGACCTTTAGCAATGTTTTCAATCATCTGTTGTGGCAAGTTAGCAGCTTTTTCAACAGAAACAGTAGCAATGATTTCTTTAGCTTTGGCAATATCTTCGTCAGTGATCCAGCCCTTAGCCTTGTTACTTTCCATATGTTCTTCGCTGTCTACGTGTGCAGGGTTGATACCAGCCTTCTTCAAGGCAACTTCAACAGCCTTGTCTACTTGTTCTTTCTTAGTCTTGTCAATAGCTACCTGTATTTCAGCTTCTTTTACAGATTCAGGAACACCGGCTTCATCAATTGCAATAGGATTCATAGCAGCAATCTGCATAGCAACTCCGTGAGCGGCAGCTTCAGCTTCTTTATTCATTGCAACAATAGTACAAAGCTGGTTATTTCCCTGGTGGTTATAAATAGAAGTATAAGCACCTTCAACCACATTGTAACCATCCAATTCCATTTTTTCACCAGTGATACCACTACGGTCTGTTACTGCATCTTGTACAGTACCGTTACCCATAGGCAAAGCCTTTACTTCTTCCAAAGTCTTACATCTGTTGGCAACAGCAGCATCCAGAATAGCTTGAGTCAAAGCTATGAAATCAGCGTTTTTAGCAACGAAGTCGGTTTCGCATTTCAAAGCGATGATAGCAGCAAATTCGCCATCCTTTTTTGCCAGCACACAACCTTCAGATGCTTCACGGTCAGAACGTTTTGCAGCAACAGCCTGTCCTTTTTTACGAATAATTTCCATCGCTTTATCGATATCGCCGTTTGCTTCAGTCAAGGCGTTCTTGCAATCCATCATACCAGCTCCACTAATCTTACGAAGCTTGGTTATTTCAGCCATAGTTACAGCCATAATATTCCTTTATTTTTTAATTGTTAGTAATATCTTTAAAACAGAATTGAGAATTGAAAATTGAGAATTGAGAATTAACAGCATAATCTGCCCCTTTCCCAATTTTCAATTCTCAACTCTCAATTTATACTATTAAGCTTCTTCGTCTTCTTTCAAGAAAGCGGCAGCCTTAGCAGCATTGATAGCTTCTTCTTCGGCTTTATCCATACGAGCCTTGGTATTTTTCTTCTTACCAGCACCCTTAGGAGCATTTTCACCGGCAGCTTCCATATCTACTTTTTCAGCTTTTCTTTCTTCCAAACCTTCAGCGATAGCACCACAACAAGCATCCAAGATCACTTCTACAGACTTAGTAGCATCATCGTTTGCAGGAATCACGAAGTCTACGTTTGAAGGATCTGAATTTGTATCAACGATAGCAAATACAGGGATACCCAAGCGGTTAGCTTCACGAACTGCAATGTTTTCTTTCAACACATCGACAACGAACAGTGCTGACGGCAAACGAGTCAAATCAGCGATAGAACCTAAGTTCTTTTCCAATTTAGCACGCTGACGAGAAATTTGCAGGACTTCTCTCTTAGAAAGGTTTGAATAAGTACCATCGTTGGTCAACTTATCGATAGTAGCCATTTTCTTCACAGCCTTACGGATAGTCGGGAAGTTAGTCAACATACCACCCGGCCAACGCTCTATTACATAAGGCATATTTACAGAAGCAGCTTTCTCAGCTACTACTTGTTTAGCTTGTTTCTTAGTAGCAACAAACAGGACTTTCTTACCTGATTTTGCGATTTGTTTCAGTGCATCAGCAGCTTCATCTACTTTAGCAACTGTTTTATGGAGGTCAATGATATGGATACCATTGCGTTCCATGAAAATATAAGGAGCCATTGAGGGATTCCACTTTCTCTTAAGGTGTCCGAAGTGGCAACCGGCTTCCAATAATGTATCGAAATTAGTTCTAGACATTTTGTTATTCTTTAAATCGTTTACTTTCTTTTTTGTTTATCTCAACCAACCATCGGGTAGTCCGCTACCAAGTAGAGTCCCGCTGGTTTAGATACTAAACGCTTCTTAACCAGTTCCAAGTAAAACCGGATATTAACGTTTACTGAACTGGAATCTACGACGTGCTTTGGGCTGACCCGGTTTCTTACGTTCTACAGAACGAGAGTCACGTGTCATGAAGCCTTCTGAACGAAGAGCCGTTTTATCTTCAGGGTTGATTTTAACCAGCGCACGAGCGATAGCCAGACGCAAAGCCTGTGACTGTCCTGTAAAACCACCACCGTAAAGATTTACTTTGATATCATATTTTTCAGCAGCCTCTAGCTTGTTCAAAGGCTGTTTTACTACATACTGAAGAATAGTTGATGGAAAGTACTGTGCAAGGTCTCTCTTGTTAATAGTAATCTTTCCTGTACCTTCGCTTACGAACACGCGTGCTACGGCGCGTTTACGTCTGCCTAATGCATTTACTACTTCCATTCTTTATTATTTAAGTGAGTTTATATCAATTGATTTCGGAGTCTGAGCCTCATGTTTGTGTTCACTACCAGCGTAAACATACAAATTGCCCAGCAACTGTGCTCCCAGACGATTTTTAGGAAGCATACCCTTTACTACTCTCTTCAACAGTTTTTCTTCACCGTTAGGTTTCTTCATCAACTGAGCAGGAGTCATTTCTCTCTGACCACCGGGATAACCTGTATAGCGCAAGTAAACCTTGTCGTTCCACTTGTTTCCGGTAAATTTCACTTTGTCTGCATTAATGATAATAACATTATCACCGCAGTCAGCATGAGGGGTAAAGTCTGGTTTGTACTTTCCTCTCAACAGTTTCGCAACTTTCGAACCGAGACGGCCTACGACCTGATCGGTTGCGTCGACAACAACCCATTCTTTATGAGCTGTTTCTTTGTTTGCAGAAATGGTCTTGTAACTTAAAGTATCCACTCTTAAATTCTTTTTTAAATGTTAACTACTAAAAAACAATTCTTCTCAGCGTTTCTAACCGTTCCCGGACAAAGAACTATTAACACGCTAAGAATTAATCCTTTATAAACTTTTGATAATAATCGGCTTGCAAAGGTACGGCTTTTCTTTGAACTGACAAATAAATTAAGATATTTTTTCCTCTTGCTATTCGCATACAAAAGGCTGATATAACCACATCTAGGCTTTGAATAACGGACTAAAAAACATAGGGAAGAGATTTTGATTCTTCCCTATACATATACAGTTATTCATTCTATTTTCAACGATTCCAGCCACTCTCCATCTCAGAGCAAGTACACACAGCCACAGATGCCGCATTGTTTCCACTGGACTGACGAAGCTTTAAAAGTTCAGTTGCTGAGATCCGGACTACTTTTCCATCGGGACGACCATAACACAATGTCCCTTCGCGCCGTGCAGTTTCCTCTATCAACCGCTGTTCCGCTAGTTCTAAACCATAACGCAACTTCGCACTTAATTCCTTATATTCTTCTTCAGTTGACATAACTTCTGATTTTAGTAAAAAGTTCTTGATTATAGATATGGGCCTCATCTCCCAAACGGAAGGCGTCCGCCACAATAACACGCGGTGTGCAGCTATTGTCCGCAAGCATCCAATAATCCACGCAAGGCATATAAATACGGAAAAAGTTTTCCAACCCCGAACGATAACGACGACGGATAATGGGAGCAGGCACATCATGCCCTCCATTGGCAACACGCTGTTTCACTCGCTCTATAGCCAATTCAGGCGAATTCAGCCAAAAATAAATAAGGCTGACACTATATCCTTGATTTTGTGCCTGCTGGATAAGATTGATATAAGAACGGGTGGACAATGTGGTTTCAACAGAAAAGCTGACTCCGGCCGACAGTAACTCTCCGATACGTTTCAGCATCAGTCGCCCGGCTTCGATAGCCACACTTGAGGGGTTAAAAGGAGAAAGTCCCTTAGCGATTTCATCGGCATTGACAAATTCGCGGCACTCTAAAATTTCGGGTAATACCGTGTACGAAGCGGTCGTTTTACCGGCTCCGTTACACCCCGCTATTATATAAAGTTTAGACATTAATCTCCTTTTCTATTTCTGTTATTGGCGACAAAGTTAACGATTATTTCCAATCTTTGTTCTTGAAAAGGCATAAAAGTGATGAAGAATAGCACATTTTTTGAAATTCTGTGCAAATTAAGAAGAGATTACAGGAGTTTTACCTTATATTTAAGCAACCTGCAAACAGGTAGCAGTTACTCATTACATCATTTTATTGAAGAAAATTAGTACATAAGCATCTTTCATTTAAGTATCCAAACAAGTAATCATATAAATAGGACACATATCCCACCATAATAGCAAGTACACTTGTTTCGTCAGACAAATATCATGTATAAAATAAATAGGGCCACACTTTCAAAAAATGAAAGCGTAGCCCGAAAAATGACTATTCTTTGTTTATAAACAAAGATTCAAACTTATCTGACCAAATCCTTTGGATAAACAGGAGGCATTTTCACTCGTTTCCAAGTTTCATAATACCAGGAATTGATTTCATTTCCATCCTTATCCGTTTTCACAAAAAACTTCAGCACCATGACATCTCCCCCCTTCATCTCAAATTCCAAAATATTATCCACACCTACCAATTGTGGAAGATGCAAGTTTTTCTCCACATGCTCTGTATAAGCATTAGGAGCAGTCTGCCGATAGGTACCGGAACCAATAATAATAGCTCCATGATTAGGAATCATGGTCATATTGGTAAACTTGCCGTCATCAGACAAAATTTTAAAAGAATTACTTGGTTTCAACTCACCCGGTACCTGAGGAGTCCCTGATACATAAAAGCACATCTGCCAAATTCCTTTCAAGTTGACAGGGGTTACATCCGATTTTTCCTGTCCCACTACACGCGAAGTACCGATAAGCAAGAATGCTATCATCAGTAGGAATAATTTTTTCCGTTTCATAGTTGTATATATTTAGTTAACAAATTGCGTAATGTGGATATACAAAATTAGAATTTTTTTTCAAACTTCCTGCTTTTTAAATAACTTTTTTACAGTTAAATACAAAAAAAATCCTGCTCTATGTTATAGGGCAGGATTTTTTGAATTATTATTTCCAACAATTAGAATTCAGCATTACGCGGAGTACGTGGGAAAGGTATCACATCACGAATATTGGTCATACCGGTAACAAACAGCAACAGCCGCTCAAAACCAAGTCCAAAACCAGAATGAGGACATGAACCAAACTTACGGGTATCCAGATACCACCACATATCCTTCATCGGAATTTCCAATTCCTGGATACGGGTCATCAGTTTGTCATAATCAGCCTCACGTTCAGAACCACCTATTATCTCGCCAATCTTCGGAAATAAGACATCCATTGCACGGACAGTCTTGCCATCCTCATTCTGCTTCATATAGAATGCCTTGATTTCTTTCGGATAATCTGTCAGGATTACAGGACGTTTAAAGTGCTCTTCCACCAAATAACGTTCGTGTTCAGAGGCTAAGTCTACTCCCCAATATACCGGGAATTCAAATTTATGACCTTTTGCTACAGCTTCCTCCAGTATCTTGATACCTTCCGTATAAGGCAGACGGACAAATTCCTCCTTCAGCACGCCCTGCAAACGTTCTATCAATCCCTTATCGAACATGTCGTTCAAAAACTTCACATCATCATAGCAGTTGTCAAGCGCCCACTGTACACAATATTTAATAAAGTCTTCGGCCAAATCCATATTATCAGTAATATCATTGAACGCAACCTCAGGTTCAATCATCCAAAACTCAGCCAAGTGACGCGGCGTATTAGAATTCTCCGCACGGAATGTAGGACCAAATGTATAAATAGCCCCCAAAGCAGTAGCAGCCAATTCACCTTCCAACTGTCCAGATACCGTCAAACTGGCTTGTTTGCCAAAGAAATCATCATCATAAATAATCGCTCCGTTTTCATCCTTCTTCAAATCATAAAGGTTCTTGGTAGTAACTTGGAACATCTGTCCCGCACCTTCACAATCAGACGCTGTGATAATAGGTGTATGAAAATAGAAAAAACCACGTTCATGGAAGAACTTATGGATAGCGATAGCCATGTTGTGGCGGATGCGGAATACAGCTCCAAATGTATTGGTACGGGGACGCAAGTGAGCGATCTCACGAAGAAACTCCATCGTATGACCTTTCTTCTGTAACGGATAAGTGTTATCACAAGTACCTAATACTTCGATTCCACGCGCTTGAACTTCGGCTGCCTGACCAGAGCCAATGGATTCGGTCAACTCACCGTTCACACTGATACATGCACCGGTGGTGATCTGCTTCAACATTTCTTCGTCAAAGTTTGCCAAATCAACAACAATCTGCACATTATTTATTGTAGAACCGTCATTCAGGGCGATAAAATTTACCTGTTTGCTACCGCGGCGGGTACGAACCCAACCTTTTACATTGACCATCGCACCAAAATCACGGCACTTCAGCAGGTCAACAATCTTTGTTCTACTAATTTTTTCCATTGTTTTGTCTCTTTATTGTTTATTATTCAAATGAGCCCATGCGGAGCATGTTCACTTCTTGTTCAGTCAGGTAACGCCAGTCACCGCGGCGCAAACCTTTTTTAGTCAGACCAGCAAAATAAACGCGGTCCAGCTTGATCACCTTATATCCCAAGGATTCAAAAATACGACGCACAATACGGTTCTTTCCGGAATGGATTTCAATACCGACTTGTGATTTGTCTGTTTCCGATGCATAGCTGATGGCATCTGCATGAATCTCTCCATCATCCAATGTCACACCTGCTGCAATTTGGTCAAGATCTGCCTTGGTTACATTCTTATCACAATATACATGATAAATCTTCTTCTTCAAATACTTAGGATGAGTCAGCTTGGAAGCCAAATCACCATCGTTAGTTAACAATAACACACCGGTAGTATTACGATCTAAACGCCCAACAGGATAAATACGCTCCTTACAAGCACCTTTCACAAAATCCATTACAGTCTTACGTTCCTGAGGATCATCAGAAGTAGTCACACAATCCTTCGGTTTATTCAACAAAATATAAGTTTTGCGTTCAATACTTACCGGTTCGTCATGGAACTTCACTTCGTCAGTACGCTTGATTTTAGTACCTAATTCGGTTACCACTTCACCATTTACACTGACTACACCTGCTGTAATAAACTCATCAGCCTCACGACGGGAACATATACCTGCATTAGCCAAGAATTTGTTCAGACGAATCGGCTCATTTGGATCGGTCAATATATCTTTATATTCAATCTGTTTCTTCAGACTATACTTTGCATTCGGGTTATAATCAGCCGTACGGGGACGATAGGGACGATTGTATCCACCACCTTGATTATAACCACCGGTACGAGGACGATAAGGACGGTCGCCGCCTTGATTATAACCGCCGGTACGAGGACGATAAGGACGGTCACCGCCTTGATTATAACCGCCGGTACGAGGACGCGGAGTGTAAGAACGCTGTTCACCCCCTTCACCGCTGTTAAAACGGGGACGCGGAGTATAAGGACGCTGCTCACCCCCTTCGCGATTATAGTTTGTGCGGGGACGATATTGACGCTCACCACCTTCCTCACCATTATTAAAACGAGGGCGCGGAGTATACGGACGCTGTTCGCCACCTTCACGATTATAATTTGTACGAGGACGGTATGAACGTTGGTCTCCTCCATCCTCACTGTTAGGATTAAAGCGGGGACGTTGCGGACGGTCTCCGTTATTGTTATAGCGATTATAGGAAGGACGGTCACCGTTGTTATAAGAAGAACGGTAGGGACGGTCTCCACCTTCGCGATTATAGCTGTTCGTACGAGGACGATAAGGACGCTGTTCGCCGTCGTTGTTGTATCTGTTGTAATTACTGTCTCTGTTATAAGACTTATAACCACCATCACGGCTTACATTCTGGTTTTCTTCATTTGCAGCACCTTCTTGTCTGCTTTCATTTTCTGTACTCATGGTTTTCCTTTTATTTTTTAATTAATGTATAACGCCCTCTCGGGCTTTTTGGATTAAAATCTAACTAACTATTTTTTAAATACCTGTATAATTATGCGGTGTAATCACCCGCAGTTCCTTTTTAATGTCTTCGCTTACATTTAGTGTTTCTATAAATTCTTTAATAGACTCTTCTGTGATAGCCTGGTTTGTACGGGTCAAAGCTTTCAATGCCTCATACGGATGAGGATAGGCTTCGCGGCGCAGAATTGTCTGGATAGCTTCCGCCACCACACTCCAACAATTATCCAAGTCGGCATAGATTGCTTTCTCATTCAGCAACAGTTTGCGCAGACCTTTCAACGAACTTTGGATAGCAATCACAATGTGACCGAAAGGTACACCGACGTTACGCAACACAGTAGAGTCTGTCAAGTCACGTTGCAAGCGGGAAACAGGCAACTTAGAAGAAAGGTGTTCCAAAATAGCATTTGCCATACCTAGATTACCTTCAGCATTTTCGAAATCAATAGGATTCACCTTATGCGGCATGGCACTGGAACCTACTTCACCCGCTTTAATCTTCTGCTTGAAATATTCCATAGAGATGTACTGCCAGAAGTCGCGGTTCATGTCAATCATAATGGTATTGATGCGTTTCATCGCATCAAAAATGGCTCCCAGATTATCATAATTAGAGATCTGAGTAGTATATTCCTCACGTTCCAATCCCAGCTTTCCTGCTACAAACTTATTACCGAATTCTTTCCAGTCATATTCGGGATAAGCTACATGATGCGCATTGTAGTTACCCGTCGCACCACCGAATTTAGCTGTGACAGGACAAGCTTTCAATACAGCCAGCTGACGATTCAGACGATAAACGAAAACCATGATTTCTTTACCCAAGCGAGTCGGAGAAGCAGGCTGTCCATGTGTTTTTGCCAACATAGGGATATTTGCCCATTCTTCAGCGTATGTAGTCAACTGGGCAATCAGCTCTTCAATTTGCGGATAGTATACTTGTTCCAATGCCTCCTTTATAGACAAAGGTACAGAGGTATTGTTTATGTCCTGTGATGTCAATCCGAAATGAATAAATTCTTTGCATTCCTCCATTCCGCCCAACTTATCGAATTCTTCTTTGATGAAATATTCTACAGCCTTTACATCGTGGTTTGTTACACTTTCTATCTCTTTAATACGCTGTGCGTCAGCCTCTGAAAAGTTCTTATAAATAGCGCGCAATGCATCAAAACGTGCATGATCAAAGTCTTTCAGCTGTGGCAACGGTAGTTCACACAGAGTGATAAAGTATTCAATTTCTACCTGCACACGGTACTTGATGAGTGCAAATTCAGAAAAATAAGAGGCCAAAGCTCCCGCTTTTCCTCTGTATCGACCGTCAATAGGTGATATTGCCGTGAGTAAATCGAGCTCCATATTATATTCTTTGATAATTATCAGACTGCAAAATTAATTCTTTTTCTTGAGTTTAACGGTCTGAAGATGCATAAAGTTTGCGAAAATGAAGATTTATTTCACAAATCCCTTTTTAGTCCATTTCAGACTATTCCAACGCTGTACAAAGATAATACCACGAAGATTTTCATCCAGCACAAATGCACACCACATACCTACCAGTCCCCATCCCCAATGAATACCGAACAAGAAACCACAACCTACGGCAACACTCCACTGAACAACAAATCCTACATAAAACGGATAATTCACATCACCCGTTGCACGTAAAGCATTCGTCGCATAAATATTAATAGCCCGGCCCACTTCCAAAATCACATCAATAAACAGGATAATAGTACCCAAACGGATAATTTCCGGATTATCCGTCAGCCAGCTAAACAAAGTATGCCCCATCAAAGCCCAGATACAGGATAAAACTAAAGAAACCAAAATAGAAATACGCATCACATATTTGCCCAACAGATAAGCTGCATGAAGTTTCCTCTCACCTACCAAATGACCAATACAGATGGCTCCGCCTTGTGCCATGGCAATAGCAAACAAATAAACGAACATCACTATATTCACCACATAGGTACGAGTAGCCAGCGCTTCATTCCCCAACATATTAATAAAATAGGTCAATACTACCTGAGAGAAACTGTAGGACATATTTTCTCCGGCCGAAGGGACTCCGATTTTCAACAGGTTTTTCAGCTCGACAAACGGGAAGGGGCGAAAATAGGATAACGGAAATCTGGGAATATGTTTACGGAAAAGAATCACAAAAAGTATCACCATAGATACCCCTCGGGCAAATGCAGTAGAAATAGCAGCACCTTCCACTCCCAAAGCCGGCATACCGAACTTACCAAAAATCAGCGAATAGTTACCAATGATATTCAGAATATTTACAACTACCGTTACCATCATGGGATAAACTGCTTTATTGGCACTGCGCAAAGAGGCAGAAATAGTCAGAGATATGGCTTGAAAAAAAGCGAATGCCCCTACTATCTCCATGTAACTCACTCCATATTCCATCAGTTCGGAACGAAGCCCCATCATGGACAACAGGAAAGTGGCTCCATAGTGTAAAATGGCACTAACGAATAAACCGAACGCCAGATTGAGTATCAATGATACTCCCACCACCTGCACCATATTCTTGTGCATTCTTGCTCCCAAATATTGCGAACAGAGTACGGAAGTTCCTATATTGATCACCTCAAATATCAGGAAAGCAAACATAATGAGCTGGTTGACCACCCCTACAGCAGCCACACTATTGTCTGAATACTGACTCAGCATCACGGTATCCACTGCACCCAGCATCATAATCAGTAATGTTTCAATGAAAATAGGAACCGCCAGTCTGGCTAGGTTCTTTCGTATGCTCCTCGGTTCTTGAATTACGTCCACTTATCATCTTTGATTTTCGGGGTGCAAAGGTACGGACTTTTCACGATGCAACGGTTTGATTTATATCAAGAAATATGAACTTAAGATTTTTACCAGAAGATAAACAGGAATCTGATCTTTTCTTTTTATCTTTAGAACCAAATCTTAAATCAATAGAACAACATGAAAAAAGGAATCCTTCTGTTATCTGCAATTCTAGCATTGGGCTCTCTGTCCTCATCCGCCCAAAAAAGAACAGCCACCATGACTGATGAAGAAATGTACCTTGATGCCATGCATCATAACATCACTACCGAAAAGATTTTCGGTTATGTAAAGCAACTTTCAGACCCAGCCTTGGAGGGACGACTCGCAGGTTCGCCCGGAATGGCTAAAGCTGTAGATATCGTAAAAGGATATTTTAAAGAGTGGGAACTGATACCCGGTGGTGAGAATGGTTCCTACATACAGCTATTCCCCCACCCTTGTGTGGAAATACAACCGGGAAGCACTATGGATATCCTATTTCCTGTCACCCAAGGCAAGAAAAAAACTGTATGGATCTCTAAGACATATCCTTGGGCAGATGGTTGGTTTGCCGGAGGAATGACCAGTGACGGGGAAGTGACAGCCGATGTGGTATACGCCGGATTTGGCGTTACAGCACCCGAATTAGCATATGATGATTACAAAGATATAGATGTAAAAGGCAAGATTGTGCTGGTGGAGGGAGAAACACCCAATATAAGCCGTAACCCCGATTCACTGACCATGTGGTACAAACATACTTTGCACCAAACCAAGCTGAACAATGCCGTAACCCATGGTGCGGCAGGCTTGTTATACAAATGGGTTCCCGGTCCAAATGCCCCCTATAATCCAGGATTTGTCTATTGTCATGTTACAGACACTGTGGTTAATGATATTTTCAGGGGAACAGGCAAGACTTATAAAGAGACTATCCGGCAGATTTATAAGACTCAGAAGCCTGCCTCTTTCCATACCGGAAAGAGAGCCCACATCAAAATGAATGCTACCTATAATCCCAATGCTACTGGAAAAAATATTTTGGGTATGATCAAAGGCAGTGACCCTATACTGTGCAATGAATATGTAATCATTTCCGCCCATCTGGACCACTTGGGAATGATTCCTTTCCTTATTGAAGGAGCGAATGACAACAATTCTTCCTCCGCCGCCATGCTGGGAGTAGCCGAAGCACTGGCAAAATCAAAGATAAAACCCAAACGCAGCATCATTTTCATGAGTGTGGACGGCGAGGAAGCCGGACTCACCGGTAGCACTTATTATACTAATCATCCTCTTGTACCAAAGGATAAAGTAATAGCAATCCTGAATCTGGAGCAGGTGGGTGTAGGCCAGATGTTAGGGGCGAACTACCACTATAAATACCCCGAATTGGCCAAACTGTCCCAAAAAGCCAATGCTATGTATGTGCATCGACGTCTGTTCACTAATGAAACTCATTTCCTGACTCGTCCTCGTACAGATGGTGCTGTTTTTATGAAAGCCGGTTATCCATGCATTGATTTATGGGCATTAGGAAGTGGCTATTACCATCATCCTAAAGATAATATCCGATCCATCAACCCCGATATCCTTCGAGCTGCAACCGAATGGTTATACTGGACTACTATTTTTATAGCAAACAAGTGAACAAATACAAGAAATCCCGACGAGCGCCACTCTGCCGGGATTTCTTTATTCAACCGATGCCATGTCTGCATTGTTCCATATATGTGTTGTGTTATTGTTGGGTCAGATATTCCTTGTACATCTTCTCTATTTCCTTTATGGGAATATCCAATGCACTCACTTGTCTGAAAAACTCCGGCAATTCTTCATGCAGAAATATATCTTTACGCAAAGTGATAATCCGGTCTTTAGCCCCTGCCGATACAAAATAACCGATACCGCGTTTATTATAAATAATCTCTTGTCCTTGAAGGTAATCATACGTACGGACCACTGTATTTGCATTCACCTCCACCGTGGCGGCGTATTCTCTGACAGACGGAATACGCCCTTCCTCGGCATATTGTCCTTGCAGGATTTCATCATTTATCCGGTCGGCTATCTGCAAGTAAATGGATTTACTTTCTTTAAATTTCATAGCAAACGGAATTTAGGTTTAACAACTTGCGAACGGGTAAAAAGCTGGTAACTCAGCCACCAGTTAAACATAGTGAATGCACTGAAAAACGCTACTCCTAACGAAAGTAACTTGTTTAATGTCATCCACTGGAAATTAGTTTCCAGCCACTCAGAAAAACTGCGCATATTGTCATCTCCTATCCATGAAAGAATGTGCACCGATAAAACAGAAAACAGAATAGAAATAAGCATCAAAGCACCCAATGTCTTGAAAAAAGGTTTCTTATACCAATAATTTCCCCCTAGAATATACAATGAATGTGACCATAACAGGAAAGCCCATCCGCACAATTCACCCAACCAATTCTGGTACGGCATATTCATAGCATAGCCTGATCCCCTATATATCTGCTCACCATCTACCGAAGCCATAGAAAGAAGGTTATACAAAACAGATTGATGGAATGTTTCAGGCACATTAAATAAAGGAAGTAACAGATAACGGGTAATTTCCGCCAATGACGCCGCAACAAAGACAGCCGCAGCCAATCCTACCGTAACAATCAAGAATCGTGCTACAAATTTCTCTATCATAGTTGCCGGAAGCATCAAAAAAGCGATACGTTTTTCTTTTGTAATCATATTTTCCATAATGTTAGCAGCATAGACAATGCCAAAAATACCGATGATAAAAGCAAAGGTTCCCATTATATTAGAACAATAATGCTGAAAAGCCATTTGAGAATCACTATACGTCACCTGTTTCGACATTGTGAGCACCATTACCAATGCAAATGCAGCATAAATTCCGATCAGACGATAAAGATTTGTTTTCCAATTTTCCATAATCTCGCGTTTCATTACCATTGCAATACGCGAAAAGCTAAAGAATTTATTCGTATCCATAGTGTGTTTGTATTACTTGTTAAACAGAAATTGCATTTTTTCTCTCTCTGTCAGCATAGCGTTAAATAATACTTCCAGGTTCAGATTCGTTTCCTCATTATACGTATTCGGAAAAATTACGCTGTTTCCCTGGACGGACGGCTGAACATACAATGCTGTATCCGTCGATTCATTCATTCCTTGCTCTACAAAATAAAGTTTCTCACAGATCGTCTTTACCGATTCATTCAATAATACGCGGGTTCCATCAATAATAACCACATGATCCAGCAGGCTGTCAATATCTCTCACCTGGTGCGTAGAGATGATGACTGCTTTTTCATCGGTCATGCCCGAAGCGATTACTTTACGAAACTGACTTTTAGAAGGAATATCCAATCCATTGCTAGGTTCGTCCATAACCAATAAAGAGGTATTGGTAGCTAATGCAAAGCACATAAATACTTTCTTCTTCTGCCCCATCGAAAGTTCACCCAAATGAATATCTTCATTCATATCAAAATCATGAAGGCAGGCATTCAAAAGCTCATTGCTAAAATTCGGATAGAACGGTGTGTTCAGTTTTAAGTATCGTTTCAAACTGACTGATGGCAAAGCAAACTCTTCAGGCACTAGAAACATATCCTGCAAAGTCAAGGGATAGCGCATGGAAACATCTACCCCTTTGTAAAGTACCTGTCCGGCCTGAGGACGAAGCAGACCTGTCATTAAATAGAGCAAAGTAGATTTACCTGTACCGTTCTTTCCTAAAAGACCGTAAACTGAACCTTTATCCAGCGTCAACGAGAAGTCATTAAAGACACTCTGTTTTTTCTTTCCATAACTGAAAGATAAGTTCTTTATTTCAATCATCATTGTGTTTATGTTTTTATTAGTTATTTAGTGCACTAGTTCATTAGTATACTACAAATATATATAGTTTATTTGAATAAACAAGAAGTATAGCCAATGTTTAACTTTCGTTAATCTCTAAACAAATTAAGCGGGCAGCAACTAAGTACTGTCCGCTCAACCCAAATGATAAATGAAAAAAAGAAGGACTATTTAATTCCTCCTAGTGCCTTAGTAGCAGTTTCGTTCTCAGGATCAATTTCCAATATTTTATTCCAATACTGTTTTGACTGGTTATAATCCTCTTTTACAAAATAATAATACCCCAAATAGCTGTTACATTCTACCAATACTGATTTAGTAGCATCAGGCTTCTGTTCCAGAATACTCAGTGCAGCCTCATAATACGGCTTTGCCAGTCCCTGAGTGGTTTCAGGATCACGCAAAGAATTAACACGGGCACGCCAAAAATTTCCCAAATAGTTATCAGGAACTTTAACAGCCACCTGTGCAAAAATAGTATCGGCTTCAGCCAAATATGTCGGTTGTTTATCCTGATAAGCCGAATCGGTAGCAGCATAATAGTTCAAACGACCATATAAAAAGAGATCACTAATATCCGGGGAGCTTTTCATTTCATCCAGATAATTCTTATAAGCTTCTATCGCTTTCGGAAAATCACGTTTCTTCTCGTACACATCAGAGATATCTTTATAAATTTCCGTATGGGACTTATCCATAGACAATGCTTTGTTAAATTGTACCACTGCTTCTTCGTATTGCTTGTCCGCTTCCAGTAAACGAGCGAAATAAACATAGTCCAAGTATACATAATCCGGATTACCGGGATTAGCGAAGAATGTAGCAGCAGCTTCCAATCCTGTCTTATAGTCTTTTAATTCTAAATAATCATACATTGCCAGACGTTTCAGCACATGATTTTCTGGTGCAAGTTCCAAACCTTTCTTCACCATATCCAAAGACTGTGCATAATCTTTATTCAGATATAACAGCATGGCATAGCGGGTATAGTCCTGCTCAGTGGGAGTACCTACTTTCAGATAATTTTCGTATGCTTCTTTTGCCTTACCATATTGCCCCATAGTATAATATACATCCGCCAGTTCCTTACTGATGCGATTATCCTCCGGAGTTTTGGACTGTAAGCGCATCAACATATCCAATGACAGTTGAGGGTCTACGCCTTTATATACCTGTGCATATTTAAAATAAGCTTCACTACAGTCCTCATCCAAATAAATAGCCTGATTGTAATCGCTGCTAGCTTTATTCACATCATTCAAATTCAATGCTATATCACCACTCAGTAGATAAGCCACAGCACATTTACTGTTTATATCTTTAGCGCGTTGCGCATATTCGGCAGCTTCTGCCGTTTTCCCTTGATCTAGATAAGCCCGGCCTATCTCTACCAACAAAAAGGCATTCTTCTTATTCTTACCTTTCAATAATTCATCAAAAGCCTCAGAAGCTTTTGCTGGATCCTCCTTTATCATCGTGGCAGCCTGCTTCACCTGTAGCGACCATTCACTACCCGGCGATTTCTGTCCCCACATGGTTACAGCCAGGCACAAGCTCATCACGATTAATACTAATTTCTTCATGGTTCTTCTTTTTTGTTCATTTATATTCCTCTTTTACATCTACAATCCGCACAGGAGCTGTTGCAGGCACCAATCCTGACTTCAGAATGATACGTTGCCCCCGGAAGTCTGTCAGAAATGAAGTCAGACCACTAGGCAAGCCACTTTTAGGATCATTAAGTAAAATGTACACACTGCGGGTTAATGGATACTGATTTAAAGCCAGATAAGCTTGATAAGGCCTGAAACTATTTTCCACTGTAGCCGAATCCGCACGACTGACAGCCATTATCCGAATGGCGTCATTAAAAGAGAGTCGCGTACTATCCGCAGGATTACCTATCCAGTTGACACCGATAACCCCTAAAGCTGCGGGGGTTTTAGCCACATACGAAATCACCTCCGGATTTGTTTTTTGTGCCTTCAAATCTTCCGATAGAGGCTTACCACCGCAGATCGAGTCGAGTACATAATGTACAGTACTCGAATTGGGATTATCAAATACCAGTTGAAGCGCACCTAGACGGGAATCAGGATTCAACTGTTTCCAGTCAGTAATTTTCCCCGTCAGTATCTCCTTAAATTGTTCAACTGTAATTAATGAATCTGCATTTTGCTTGTTTACTATCAAAGCTAAACCATCCGTTGCCATCTTTACAGATACAGGAAAGAATTTCTTGTCATTGAAAAATGCCATTTCCTGTCGAGTCAGTTGCCTCGTGGTTATAGCCAAACGTACACTGTCCGCCAACAAAAGTTTCATGGCTTTCACTTCACTGCAATAAACTGGATGCACGGTAGCATCCGGCGTTAATGCATGGAATACCTGCAATTCTTCTTCCGCAATGGGACGGAATGTCTCGTCCACAGCTATCGTAATTGTGCCCGAAGTCAACGTATCGTCTTCCCCTGGTTTGGGTTTGTTGCCACAGCCCGAAAACAACAGCAGCAAAACAATCGACAATGCAATATACAGCTTCATCATATATAGATATTATTGTAGCTTAAAAGTTATAGGAACGGTATAGTACACGGGAACATTACGTCCGTTCTGTTTTCCCGGAATCCACTTCGGCAATGACTGGATTACACGGATTGCTTCCTTGTCACAGTACGGGTCCAATGAACGCATCACCTTTACATCCTTCACATCTCCTGTAGCCGAAACTACAAAACGGACAAACACTTTACCCTGTATTCCATTTTCTTGCGCAATGGTAGGATAACGCAGATTCTTTGCTATAAAAGACAGCAATTCTCTATCACCACCTGGAAACTGAGGCATCTGTTCTACCATAGTATATGGTTTTTCTTCTGCTTCGGGAGCTTTAGTTATCACTTCTTTCAGTTCAGCAATATCCTTACCGTTCAATTCGTCATTACCTTTCACATCGGCAATGGAGATAGCTACCTTAGTCTGAGTCAATTCTTCCTGACTCTTTATCTCTTCATCATCACGCACTTCCTCATCTTTTTTGATAACAGGAGCCGTAAATTTGATAGAGCTTTTCAGAGCGGGAGGGGGAGCCACCGGTTCCACTTTCTTGAACTCTTCCTGTTTTACTTCAGGTTCTTCCAGTTGTGACAATGTAGTCACTTCCGTCATTACCTCTTTCTGCTTCGGAGTAGCCAGTTTTACCAATGTCGGTATGCTGAATCCTACGGCAGCAATTATCACTACAATCACCATCGCCCACGTGTGACGTTTCGGTGAATTGGCCCGCATCTTATAGGCACCGTATGCCTTATTCTTACCTTGGAATACCAGTTCACACCATTCGGGTGAGGTCAAATCTATTTTTGCCATTTTCTTTTCCTCCTTTTAAAAGTGTGTTACTATTCCACGATATCTCTACTCAGATCACCTTTCGTATCATAATTCTTGATCAAGAACTGATCCGCATCAACGATATCTGTTATCACATACTTACCTATATTGCATATTTGCATTTCATCCAGAGCATCAATCAGATTTTTATATGAAGAATCATCCGTCGCCTTTATGATGACAGTCGGCGTATCCTTTCCGCTTTTTATTTCAGAAAGTTTCTTCGTGTAATCTTCCTCTGATATCTTTAAATCAGCTTTCTGTTTTTTCAGTTCGTTTACCTCACGAACTGCCACCGAGTTCTTTTTAAGAAGAATGGAACGCAGACCATCCGCATTATACGAAGTTTCCTTCAGCGAAGTATAGTCTTTATAGTTAGGTTCTCCTTCATAGTAATACAATTTATCTCCTCCTGCCAGCAGCAAAGTTATTGCCTGTGAAGCCTTCACCTTACTCTGTTGTTCTTCAGTGATATTCTTGTCATTGCTCGGCATACTTATTTCCATCGTCTGAGGTTTGCTCAACGTGGTACACAGCATAAAAAAAGTAATCAGCAACATATTCATATCCACCATAGGTGTAAAATCTACGCGGACAGTCATTTTCTTTTGCTTGGATCCTTTTCCTTTTTTGCCGCTTTCTTGTACTTCAGCACTCATAATTATTCAGTTTTATTTATCAGAAGTAGTCTTCAGAGAAGTAATCAGATTGTACCGATTCTCTCTGAGATCCTGAAGTGAGCTCATTACATTTTTAATCACAGCGTAGGGAGTTGACGCATCAGCTTTGATAGCAATGCGTAAATCAGGATTCACCTGACGAGCATTACGTACCCACGATTTAAACTGATTATCTGTGCTGTCACAGGGAATACCTTCATTTTTCAACAGTTTATCCTGCTGTTCAGTAGGTAAATCCAAAAATTTCTGCATGCTTCTCATCGGAACACCAAACGTAGAAGCTGTCACAAATTTCTTTTCCTGCTCAGGAGTAAAGTCAACTCCGTACTCCTCACCCATCTTCTCCAATACAGCCTTCATATCGGGCTGTTTGTCGAGGCTCATAAATATTTTCCCTTGCGGATCCACCAAAATCTGAAGGATATTCGTTTCCGGAATCTTGATTTCTGAAACGGAGGCCGGAGTAAACACCTGCACCGGTTCCTTCTTCACAAATGTTGAAGTCAACATAAAGAAGGTAAGCAACAATACAGTAACGTCACTCATAGCTGTCATATCTATGAACGTACTTTTCTTTTTAATCTTTGCTCTACCCATAGTAGTTCATTTTAAAGGGGTGGCACGATTATTTATGAGAAGCCGCAAAGGTCTGTACAATAGAGAAACCTACTTCATCGAGGCTGTAAGTCAATTTATCAATCTTATTAGTGTAGTAGTTATAAGCAATAACCGCCAATGCACCTGTCAAGATACCAAATGCTGTATTGATCAACGCTTCGGAAATACCTTGCGATAATGCCATTGAGTCTGTACCACCACCAGCAGACAAAGCTGCAAATGAACGAATCATACCGATTACCGTACCAAGCAATCCCATCAGGGTACCCAGTGTAGTAATAGTACCGATAATTGGTAAATTCTGCTCCATCATAGGAAGTTCCAGTGCAGTAGCTTCTTCCAATTCTTTTTGAATGGCCAAGACTTTCTGGTCTTTGGATAGAGTCTCATCGTTTTCAACTTCAGCATACTTTTTCAAAGTAGAGGTAACAACATTAGCGACAGAGCCACCTTGTTTATCGCAAAGTTCCTGTGCTTTCTTCATATCTCCGGTAGCCAAAGCCGATTTGATATTAGCGACAAATTTCACCAGCGAGCCTTTACCAAAAGCCGAACGGATAGCAAAATAACGTTCAATACTCAATGCTATGACAGTGAGCAACAAGGTTTGAATAATAGGAACCACAATACCCCCTTTATAAATAGTTCCCAGGAAATTACCCGGCAACGGATGATTATTAGGGTCATTGTTCATAAAATTAGCTGGATTTCCCAGTAAAAAGTTATATATACAAATTGCAATGATAAAGCAGCATATAATTACCCAACCTGCATTTTTAATACCTACAATCTTATTAGTAGTTTTATTTTGAATAGCTTCCATGATATGTTTTAATTAATCGTTATAGTTTAAAAAAAGATAATTCGAGACCAACCCCGACACTCTGCAGGGCGTCGGAGGAGGTTAAACAACTAAATTTATAACGATTAATTAAATCAAGATGCGTCTCAGCGTGAACACAAAATAATGACATGCCGGAGACACACAATGAATGGGATTAGACGGAAAGATTTTGGCGCGGTCAATAGCCAATAATTCCTCCCGTAGTGAAAAACGTCCTATGAGAATTTTTAAGAAGTTCTGTTGAAGTTCCTCTGCTCTACGGATACGAAGATCGTCAGGCACTAATTTAGTTAATACCTGCTGTTGTCCTGTCAGCAAAGAAGTAGTGAAAGACATGGTTTCCAATGTACCATGGTCAGACGGCGTATTCTCTTGAGATTCCGTAGTAGTAGCATACCTGTCAATGGCGGAAGATACAACATCCGCATCGACTCCCTGATAGTTCAGCATTACAAGCAGGGCGATTAATCCTATTTTGACAATAAGCTTCATTGACTACTGATTTCGCAAGATTCTCGGTTTATATTATTGAAACAATTCTATTGTTTTATTTGTTCACACAGACCTAAAAATTACTCAAGTGTTTTTATACTGAAGTTTTATTTTATAAGTTTTCTCTCATGAATTATTCAAAATTCACGTAGCAAATATAGTAAATATATTCGATAATCATAAAAAGATTACGAAATAAATTTCCTTTTTTAACTCCTTTTCTAATTCCAAATTATAATGCTCATTCTTTAGTTAAATATGCTCAATGATAGAATCATTGCAAAGCCTATTAATAGGGTATTTATGCTCCAAGATTTCACCTGTTTTATTATCATAAGTATATACTATATATACACGTATAATCCTCTTTCGATACAGAAGAAGAAGATGTAGACAAACTGATAGCTTGCATAAAGGCGCTATAATCATCTTCCGTTTCTCTGTTAGGCGGGCCTTCAGACCTGCCTGTTCTATTTCCCGCCTTTTTCCAAGGCATGAGTGTCCGGAGCCACACGTGGATACAAAAAAAAAGCCTCCGGAACTTCTTCAAGTCCGGAGGCTTCAATCAAAAACGGCAGCTACCTACTCTCCCACTGTGAC
>NZ_JBCOCI010000014.1:0-17256 GCF_040929485.1 Phocaeicola sp. RTP21198st1_B8_RTP21198_201120
ACAGCCTTAATCTTCACATAAAGCCGGTCAACAACGGCTTGAGAGGTACCATCTTCCAGTACAGTAATTCCACTACCATTCTTACCAACCAAAAAACCTTTCAGGAACGTGATCAGCTCATTGGCAGTGTCTTCTTTATCTTTGCGTAAAAAGTATTTGGTGAGCTTTTCTATATCAGAATTATCCATGTTTTCTAGAATCCCGATAAATATGCGCCCAATTCTTTCAGCTGTATTCTCTCCTTCTACAGATGCGTTTCTTACTTGAAGAGCCAGTTTCTTTAATATGTCAACAGAATCGCTCATTCTCCTATTACACGAAAAACAGTTCTATTAGATTTTAATTTCCCTTCACCGTTATAAAGTGGCATACAGCATTCTTTTAGGTAAAGCACGCATTCTTTCAGGTAGCGGTCAGCTATACTACATGCATCGCTATACACCATCATCTTTTCCTTGAATACTGTATGACTGCTATATTCACCTTCCTTGTTCACGAAGCCGAAACGGGATACATTTCCATCTCCATTTTTGACAATACAGGCATAGGTATAATAAGCCAAAGCTACGCGAAGTCCAGTGATGATTATCTTCTTTTTACATTTAGTTTCATAAGTACCTCCGTCAAGCAGTAGCTGGTATTTTTCAGGATTTTTTTTCACGTCAAGGAACAGTTCGTCTCCCAACGCTGATTTGATGTAGATATTCTCCGACTCACGGATGTAGGTTTCTATCTTGTCAGGATCGAGATGTACAGACATTCCGCGAGACAAAGCCGATACCTCATCTGTTGTTATTAGATACTGCTGCATTTCGTACATACTTTAATGGTTCCACACTATAATCATTAGAGGGGTTGACTACTTCATACCAATAGCTGAATATACGGCTAAAGGTACGCTCTATTAAGCGTTGTTGCTTGCTTACGATAGAATTGTAATACTCGAAAGCATCTTCCAAAATATCGCCTGAGAATCCGACTTTACCAATACGGATGCAATACCATGGCTCTTGGCCATAAGCTGAATAAATACGTTCAACCACACTTGCGTCAGTAACGGTAAATTCTTTGTCGTAATTTTGTGAGTTCAGATTTATTATTTCAGGTTTTTCCTCATCGCTTTCTAAAGTAACTTCCATAATCTTTCCTGCATTCGTATCACCTTGCAACTGGATGAGTGTATTTGAGAAACTGTCGTCATCGTCTGTATCTTTCACTTCGTTGCCTTCTTCGTCAAAGGTTATGTTCGATCCCTTTTTGGTGAATACCATAGCGCCAGGGAAGAAATTATTTCGTACATTTCTGTACTTGACATTGGACAGCCCTTCATCGGTACTCATTTCTGTAGCCACCCGGTCACCTTTCCCGACAGGATAAGTATTTTTCCCGGCCATTGACACCCATAGGATTTGACCTTTGTAGTATTCAATGCCTCCGGCTGCTTCTATTTGAGCCAGTATCACATCTTTTTTGGGGTTAAAAACGTCTATGTAGTCGATGTTTTCTTTCTTGACCTGCAGAGCTTTCCCTTTACGTGTCTTCTTTCCGCTCCAGTCTGGATGCACTGCTATTTTTGCCACATAACCGTTTTCATCTTCTTCCATTAGCCGGCAGTTTTCAAAGGGTATATGATGTAGTTCTACAATGTCACCCAGTATATTGTAATTGACGTGCAGGGCAATACCGTTCATGTCCGCCATATCCTTACACACAAGGGAGTGGATATCGTCAACAGTGTCACCCTTACGGTTTACCACATATTCCGATAAAGCAACCTCACGGAATCCGTTTCCTTCGATAAAGTCAGCGAAACGGTCTGAGCATTCGGATCCTGTAGAGCTTGCAGCAATAATATTTTTTAATGTTTGCGGATACAGGTTGTCCTGTCCGTATGTTTGAATTCCAAGGCTTTGTAGGTAGCTTGTATCAATGCGGTTATTGCTTTTCTTTTTTAAGTCTTTTACTCTCATGTCCGTGAGGATTATATTCTTTATTCTTTTTCGTTAACTTTATCTTCGTCTTCTCCCTGCATTGCGCTCACAATTTCAATGGCCTTGCTTAGATGCAGATTCAGAGCTTTTTTACTGATCTTCTTGCCGTTGATTTGGAAATCTTTCAACGTATCGGTCACGGATTCTTCAGAAACTCCGTCTTGTAATGATTCTACCATTGAATCAAGCAGGCTTTGATTGTATACACGTTTGTTGATACGTTCTTTCCAGTCCGTAGGTACATGGGCGAAATAAATTTCACCTTTCGGATTTTTGGCAAGATACTTTTCAGCAACTTCATCAGTGAGATTGTCATTAGTGTACATTTCACTGCTTCCAAACTCCGGCTGAAGTAGGACACCATTCTTTAATCTATAATTACATTTTTCTTTCATACGGTTATTCTTTTTGATGTAAACAGTCATTTCGATTACAGCATCGCGATAGCAGTCGTTACACGATGTCTTGGTGAATTCTTTTCCCAACACTTCCTTGTACAATCTTTCTATCTCTGATTTATCAGAAGAAGAGTAGGAGGGTAAGCCTCCTAACTCCTTTAATTTATCAACCACTTCTTTTAACTCCATAATCATTCAGATGGTTTTGTCAGTGTTTCAACAAGTGTTTTTGTCGCATCATAAGATGTCTTGTACAAGAATAATGCTGATTTGGGAACCTTCGTTTCTTGCAAAGAGATACTCCATCCCCCTTCCGTTTCTTCAGAGTACTTGTCATTGCCAATCTCTGCGGCTTTCAAACCTTGGTAGTAACCGTATACTTGGAAAGCTGAATCTCCTGGATTCTCGGTTTTATTTAACCCTTTGGCTTTATTTTCCAAAACAATGACAAACTCACCATTAGCGAGCCCGTCAATAATGTCATTGCATACATCGGGGTCATTTGCTAATACAACCATGTTCACTGTGTTAGTGAACGTGTTACGATAGGTTCCTGTTGCCAAGGCTGTATTAGTACCAGTAAAGGGGGTTGCACCGAATACCTGTACCTTGTAACCTTTTTTACCTGTTTTCAGTGCAAGAGTTTCGATCACATTCTTACGGGTTGCGTTGAAAGTAACCGCACCGAAATCCACTTCTGCACGATTCATTATTACGCCCTCCTGTTCCAATCCTGGAACAATAGGATCATCGCACGATGGTGCGATGTCCTTCTTGATAGTTATGTCACATACTGCCATGTTACTCATTTTAATAAGCGATTTGGAATAAATTATCTTCTCCAATCAGACAGCCCAAACGACCTGCGGAATAAGCCTTGGTTACACGTTCGTCCTGATTGAACCACAGTTCTAGTTCGGAGATGATTTGACCTGCAGGAGAACCTACGAACATTTGCTTTGGCGAACCGAATACCGCACGGTGAGGAAGGTTCAGCTTGGTCCCATTGTTTTGGTACTGCATGATCATTCTGTCCCAAATGGACACCTTGTAGATAGGCGTTCCATTGTACTCAGAAACTTCCAGTCCTTTGAATATCTGTTCCCATTCGAGGATAAGCTTGTATTCACGTTTCAGATCTTTTGTCAAGGCATCTGCAAGAGATTTTGTTACGTAAAGGGCTGTACCGTCAAGACCTGATATGCGCGGATCAGCAGAGTCCAGAATAGAATCGAATATACCAATAGCGACACCAGCTTCCTTTATCTTGCTTAGCTGCAGAGCTGTTGACGCTTCGTCATTGGCTGCGATTTTAGTATGCTGGGCTTCACTGGCCGCTCCTATGGCGAACAATTGTTTCCATAAGCCATTACAGGGCTTGAATAGTTCCACATCTACTCCCGATGTTATTTGTCCGGAAGAATCTGTGTCTTTGGCTTCCTTATCTCCAAACCATATAAAACGCCAAAACATACGTTTGATAGCTCTGTCCAAGGCAGGATAGATAATAACATCCATAATATCCGTAGAGGTCAGATCTCCGATATCAGAGCCTGTTTTCAACGCATACTCGGCAATGGTATTCATAAAGTCCTCGTAGCACCATTTTAACGGAGTAGACCAGTCGCCAATATCCCATGTCTTCTCAGCAGCTTCGATTGTTGGCGTTTTATATGTCGGATTACATTTGGCACCAGCCCAACCGATATCACTCATTTCTCCTGTCCATCCGAGTTTTTCGCCATTTGCGACGTTTTGTCGGAAGGTAAAGAACTGTTCCAAGGTTTCATCAACAAAATTGGTTAGGACTAAAAGGTCTCGTAAGTCTTTTACCGCCCCATTGTCTTTTGTTAGATTTTTTACTGATTCTAAGATTTCCATACTTGATTACTTTTTTTGATAACGATTTTTGTTCTTTTCTCGGGCTTCTGCAAGTTTTTTCTGTATGATTCCAACAGGTGCAGCATCATTCTTTTTGCTGTTTGTCGGCTGCACACGTCCTGCTGGGGTATATTTGCTGGAAGCTGCTTTGGTAAGTTTGTCTATGCCTCCTGCATCCTTAACGGCAGCTAATATCTTTACATCTTCTTCGCTCTTGGCGTTTTCCTTTAGCTCTTTATTCTCCGCTTCAAGTTCGTCAATGCGTGCTTTCAATGCATCGACATCTTCATCTTCACTTCCAGGCTCTTTGATTTCTGTAATTACCCCGTCCTGTACTACTACAGTACGTCCGTCTTCTAAAACATGTTCCCCGTCTGGTGATGCGGGATCGCCCACTTGGATTTCTCCTTCTTCACGTTCAACATTCAGTTCGTCACCTGTGGATGTGGTAATTACTAATCCAACAGTGGGTACATCTTCGATTTTTGCGTAGCCACACTTTTTTAATAAGCGGTCTAACAAGGACTGTGGTACAGCCGTTTCTTTTCCTTTTGTCATTCCTTTAGGGTTTTGATTAATATTAAGTTCTACTTTTGCCGATATTGCAGGTACAATGGATGATATGAATCCCAGTTCTATTGCTTTTTCCGGAGAGAACCAGCTGTCTGTAGCCATTTGGGCTTCTAGAACTTCACGTGTTTTTCCTGTCCGTTCTGTATAGAGGGCCAACATTTTTTCTTTATCCGAGTTCAATTCATTGATCATAGCTTCCATTTTGGCTACAGTAAGTATCCCGTTAGGCGCACTGCCGTAATATGGGCTATGAATAAGTAATTCGGAATGAGCGTATGCTGTCCTTCGTTCTAATGGAGCGGCAAGAAGTATCACAGTGGCCATTGATGCGCATCGTCCTACTACCTTACACGATATTTCCTTTCCGGAAGCACGTAGGGCATCATAGATGGCATACCCTTCTACACAGTCTCCGCCGCATGAGTGTATCTCTACATCTATCCGGTTGTCGTCTGATGGCATCCAGTCGATAAAGTATTGTATGTCGGAAAACGATACACTGTCTTCACCTGTGAGCCAATACTTGTATTTATCAGTATCAGGAGCTATGTCTTTATTGATGAATAATTTCGCCATATATAATCTATTTTGAAGCAAAGGTAAAAAACGGTATATGGCTATAAGAATTTCAGAACATAATAGCACTGACACGCTTTGTCAGTAAAAAAAATAGGGGGAAGAATAATCTTCCCCCTTATTGAATTGAAACGTCAACGGACAACCTGTCAATGACTCTATAGATGGTCCTTTCTGAAATGCTGTATTCATCTGCCAGGTACTGCATGATATATGCCTTTTTATGACCTTCAGCCGTAAGACGGGTGTAGTCTTTATACATTCCCAGGTATTTAATATCTGATGCATCTAATGACATTTCAGACATTATCCTAAGAGTGTTCCTGTTTATATATAATAGTTCGTATGCTTTCATAAACTACCGCTTTCTTCTATGTATTTAATTCTATTCGCAACTGAAGTAAACTCTTCTACAGAAACGACAGGGGCAGGAGCCATCATCATTCCTTTGGCGACTGCTCTGGCCAGCATATCTTCGCCTAAAGTTTGATTATTCGTTGCTGTTACATTAATAGGTACACCTCCACCCATCATATTGAAGGATGATAGGATAGGGGCGAACATGGACGTAGCTTTGGCGGTTATAACGGATTCTCCATTCGACAACTGTGCCGGAATACTGTCGCTCGTTCCTGTCCCCGGTCCTGTAACCAAACCACCTTCTGCAAATTTAGCACTTTTTACTATCTTAACAGCATTTGCAATGTTAGAAAGGATTGTTGCAATACCTGATGCCATTGTAGCTATACCAAGAATACCTTTCCCTGATTCAGCGGATACCATTTTTGCGATCGCCTTACCTGAATTGATGGCGATCTCTGCCAAAGCCAACATTTTGCTTGCCATAGCAAACCCTCTGTCAGACTCCCCAATTTGTTCTGTGAGAGCTACAAGACCATTTGTCACCTGTTCCATTGCCTCATATTTAGCTTGTTCTATTTCAATCTCCTTATCGCTCAGTTCTTTTTTGGATTCCAGATAAGCATTCTGTACTTCCAGCTTGCGAAGATTGAATGCTTCTATACTTTCACCTTCCATTTGCTGCAGGCTATCGAGCTCTGCTTTCTTTTGTTCCATCCTTATACGAAGAATTTCCTCTTCGTTATCATATGCTTGTGCGATTTCCGTTTCAAAGCGTATGCGCATGGCTTCCTTTTGCTTGTTGATAATATTCTGCTCATGAGCTGTTGCCAGTTCGTCTATCTTGGTATTGTACTTTGCTTTAATGGCCAGTTTCATTTCTTCGGTCTGTTCTGTGCTGGAGAGTTCCGCCTCTTGTTGTGCTTGTAATTGTTGTATCTTTAACTGGTATTCCTGTTCGCTGCCTTCCTTGACCGATTCCAATTGCAGGGATATCATTTTTAAACGGTTCTCCAGTTCTTTTTTCAGCTCCTCATCGGACAGCTTGCTAAGCTCCATAGATTTTTGTTGTTCCAAAGCCTTTATTTTGGCGTTGATGGCTTCACGAGCCTTGGCGGTAAGGTTCTCTTCTTGCTTTAAACTGATTTGCAAATCCTCAATCTGCCGGGAATAGTTCAATTCAATCTCTTTCCGTGCTTGTTCTCTTTTGTCTTTCACCAAGGCAAGCATAGCATCTTCTGCTGCCCTTACTGCTTCCAGTTCTGTTTGCTTTGCTTCCTTTGCTTTGTCTGCACCTTCCTGGCGGATAGAGTTTAGGGTGTTTTGCTGCTCTGTCTGACGGCCGTAGCTATCTTCCATTAGCTCCTGAAGTTCGTTGAATTGGTCACGGAACACTTTAAGGTCTTCTATCGTACTATCTGATAACCCAAGTTTTTCTATTACTTCATCGGCTGTAATATCACCAGCTTTAATCTGCTCCATCAACTTGCGTACTTCATTGTTCATCTCGGTAAATCCAAGGGTGTTAGCCAGTCTTGCTTCTGCTAGTTCTGTCTGTACGGCAAGGTCCTTCTTCTCAATTTCCGCAGCTTTTTCCGCAGCTTTAATACGTTCCTGTGTGGATAGGGTTTGGTCATCTGCAGCTTTTTTCAGCTTCTCAATTTCAGCTCGGTTAGCGGCACGTGACATGGACAGCATGACTTCCCTCTTGTCTATCTCATTCAAGACTTCTGCCAGCTTCCACGCCTGTTTGGTTTCATTGACTATTTCATCACCGATACCAGCGAATATGGATTTGGCATCATTCCCCGCCTGTTTGAAGTTCCCGGTAAACAGATTCACTAAAGCACTTCCCAACTTGCCTGCCCGGTCTATTAAGACATTTACAGTGGCACCCAGAGCCCCCATTATTTTATTGGCTGCTTCCACGCCCTTCTGTGTTTTGGTGAACCATGATACAAGAGAAGCCAGTACAACCAAAAGAGCACCTATTCCAAGTCCTAGCATGGCGGTTCCAAGTAGTTTGACTACTCTTGTTAGTCCTGTCGTGGTTTTTGCAACAGTAATCAATTTTTGATTTACATTACTTATGTAATTTTTTACTCCGCCCAAAGAGGTCACCATTACATTTATCTGTTGCACGAACGGGATATTGGCATTGGCGGCTTCCATTATAGCTTCCTTGTAATTGCCAACATTTCGGTAATACCGCTGTGTCTCTTCTTCAGCGTCCTTCAGAGCATCAGTAACCTCATTAATTTTATCCCGTAACTTAATGCCTGTAGCCGCATTCCGTTCCGCTTCGGATAAAGCATCGTATTCAGCCGTTAGATTTGACAGTTTGGCACGGAGAGAAACAAGGCTGTTTTCTTGCGCCTTCTCCTGCTTGAGCTGATTTTGCATTGTTTTCGTTATAATACGTATCGAATCATTACAGTCGTTGATATAGACTTTAGATGCCGCCATTTCTTCATTGTACTGCTGCCTTTTTATGTCTCCAGCCTTTAACTGTTCCTTCAGTTTCGCCTCTGCTTCTTTGGCTTTGTCGATTTTTGTCTGATACTCGGCTATAGCTTTGATAGCTTCATTATAATTCACTTTGATATCAAGTATCTTTTCTACTTTGTCTGCCATAATTAATCCAATTGAAAAAGTTTACATTCGCAAATACCTGTTTTCTCTGCTTTTATTGATATGACTGCGTAATATTTTCCATATTGGGCCAGATAAACAGGTACAGACATATCCAAGTTTCGTAATTCATGATCTCTGATTTCTACCAGCTCGGTAATAATCTTAGGTTCTCTGATATATTTCTGATAAGATTTGTAGTTGTTTTCAATAATAGTGTTCCAGTCCAGACCGTCAAAAGTTGCTGTATTGTCGTTCTTTAGGACCAGTAGTCTGGGATCTGTACTTTCGTTATATTGTAAAGCTCCGTCAGATGTATAGGAATATATCGGGATAGTTGCGATTCCACCTTTCATTTCAGACGCTGCGAAAGGCAATGTCAGCGTTTCCTGTTCATATTCCAAAGTCTTATCGTCAACGTATATGATTCCATTGTATTTGTTTTTGTCGTCATTTTTCCATTTGTATACATTTCTTTGAGAGAATCCGTCAATTTTGAAAGATATATTTTTAGGACGGTTTGCACTATATGAGGCGATAACTCTTTTGGTCCAGTTCAGAGCTTTGGTCTTATTTTCTATGATGGTATCAATAGGAACGAAGCTTACGACATTTCCATTGCCGGGAATGGCAAAAGTTCCACAAATAGATGCTATAGCTTTGATAAAGTCTATCTGTTTTATATCAGGTAGGTTTGGAACATAATAGAACCGGGAGTTTGCTTCATCAGTGTCTTTCAAATAGACAGTATCTCGCATCGTTATTTTGACATAGCTTCCTTCTTCTATTGTATAATTCCCCAATTCTGCATAAGGATCGTACAGTATAGCGCTGAGTTCCTCTGTATCTCCTGGATTAAACTCCCCATCTATAGTGAAAGAATACCTGTATTGATTTTCTTGTAATAAGGATATACTCGGATTACACCTGAATTTCAACTTGCTGGTTATGGATTCTTTGTTCCGTATATCGAAAGAAACACCATATTCACCTGAACTTTGTGGTTCCTGGCTAGTATTGACTATTATATTGATAGTTCCAATAATTCTAAGGGGTACGTTCTCTTTCTGCGGCTTGAATCCGATTACCTTGCCTGACGAATCTTTTGTTATAGCCACATAATAGTCAGATCCACTTTCCACAAATTGGAATATTTTGAGAATCCATCCTCCTGGAATATTATATGGAGATATTCCGTCATTTGTTAAAGTTGTAGTGCGAGCTTCGATTTCTTTTGGTGCGCTATTTCTTGAAAGCAATGGAATAACTAAAGTTTTCAACAGTTCGTAGTGTTGTTCTTGGAATTTAAAGGTGATATCGGCATCAGCTTCTATTTTGTTCAAAACCCACATAGCTGTAACCACAGGGTGATACCAGGCAGCCGGCTCATCATTTTTAAAGCCATAATCAATTTTAGGTATTCGGGGCGAATTGTCTCCTTTCTTCCAAATGATGTAATCTTCGTTTTCTGTCCTGCCGTACGATAAATCCTGCAATGTCTTGTTGTCATTTACAATTTCTGCAAATTTAGAAACATTGCCCCATGTCATGGCTATATCTATGGTTTCGGATATTTCTATAAGAATGACGCTGGCGTCCGGTATGATTTCAATCCCATTGCGCAAATAGCGTCCTTTGTGGTTGATACGAGCATATTGTGCTGAATGGGATGGGAGATGCGCATAATTAATCACATGACAGTTGTTGATTGTCAAAGGTAGCTTGATGGAGTATGTGTTGTTGCTTGTGATCTTGCTTACATCGCTAAAAATATTACTTCTAAAATTCAATGTGATATTGGTACTTTCATTAATATCCATTGCTTTGTTATCTATGAATAGTAGTTGTTCTGTCATAAGCTCTGTACGTTAGTTTCAGGTAATATAATGTTCGCTTCAAAGTCTTGCAGTGATACCCGCTGTTTGACGAAATTTCCCACAGACACATTTACGGCCATCCATCTGGCGTTACCGTTATCATCATAGCCCATGAACATATCAACAACAGGAGATGTGGCCATTTGGTAAAGGAAGTCATAAGTTATGCTGTCTATTAATGGAGCGCATACGGGAAGTGTCGTTTCTTCCATTTTCCTTTGCTTTCGTCCGCTACCTCCATGGTATCCGTTCTTGTAACTGTAATCCTGCATATTGTTTCTGATGAACTCTCCGTCATTGGATACCTGCGAAGTCTCGTCTCCTTGCATGAATAGCCAGTAACACCACATTCCATGGCGGTTGATCCATCTCAAGTATATTCCACAGTCTGAATTGTCAACCTTACAAGTGATCTTTGTGGCCATATTGAGCAGCCCTCGGAAGGTGAAATCAAAGGTGTGGTCAAAAACAGATGCTGCCGTATTACTTCCAGGTAGATAAAATTCCACCCTGTCTGAAGCATCTATTCCAGCAAGAATGATATTCCATGCATTTTGTCCTGATAATGCGATAGGGGAGCTTTCGGAACCATCTATAGTTACTTTTACATTCCCTGATGTTGCAGAGTATAAGCCTACAGAGAATGGGTAGTTTTTGAACCATGTCAGCACTCGGCTTCCATTATACTGCTCTCCAACCTTACTGGCTCCCCACAATATGAATACGTTGAACTGGAAGCTGTTTTCAAGTGTTCCTGATTCGTTATACATATCAAGCTCTATGCTAAACAGACGTCCTAACTTACTATCTTCGGTGTGAGTTGACTTGTAATCGACTTCTCTGTATTCGTCAAAATAGCTCTGCGTATAGAATGATAGGTCAAAGAAGCAGGAACCACCGAACGTCGCTCTGTTCTCTCTGTCTGATGTGGCTGTGGTGGTGTCCGTTACCGTTGCAGTAACAGATTGATAGTTTCCGCCAAGGATATTTATTATCACAGGATTAAAGCAGAATCCTATTTGGTCAGGATATTCAATTGTTGTATTATCTATCGTATGTGTTCTCATTGTCGAAATTCAGATTTATATGTTCAACTTCTGTTTCATATATAGCCGATACCCTGCTAGCTATATTGTCCACGGTATTTTCTAGATCACGGGAATAGATTTCCTCATGTTTTCTGTTTCGGTATAGTTCCGTTCCTTCCTTGGCTATCTTTCTAGCGACAAGGTAGGCGAAGGAATCGGGCTTCTTTACTTGTATACCCTTATCTTCCACCCATTGGCGGATAATCTTGTAAAATCCTTTCGGTACTTTCCCTGGTCCACGTCCGGTTTCTAGTACAGCGAATGCCTGCCTGCCCCACAAAACGCCTCCGTCCTCCGACATTTCTACTTTCAGACTGCCCTTTGTCCTTCCACTGGCTACTTGTCCGGCTGCTTCATGGTTGGCTATAATTCGCTTGCGTAACGCTTCCAGCTCTTCACCTATTATTCTTAGGGTTCCGGCTTTAGTTTCTGCTGCCATATACAATCTCTTTCACGCTCTTGTTGCAAATAACAGTACCCATTATCTCTTCTAACTTAAGTTGGATAACTATTCCGGTTACATTAACATCCAGCTTGTCATAGAAAACAGAATAAGGGATATCTCCTGATATTTCTTTGAACATCCCACTCCTGTTCAATAGCAATATGAATTCTTTGGCTTTATTCTTGCATCCTTCTATCACTGCATCATTTTCTGTGCCATCAAAATCGAACTTGGTTTTATCCATGAATGCCATCATACAGTTAGGGCAGTCTCTTAACTGCTGTCTGCCTAGATTAAAAGTTCCGCTTACAGGAAGGAGATTAAGCACTGCCGGCAATTTAATCTTGTCCAGTCTTATATTGGCTGTTTGCCAGTTGTCAAAAAGGTAACTTACACCCTCCATGGAGTCTACTATCTTTTTAATTTTTTGCTCTACCGTCATTTCTTCTTACTTAATATGTTTCTTAATCTACGTTCGAATCTTACTCTTTTGGCGTCCATGTCAAGACATTTATATATTCTGACCCATGGCACGCTGTCTACTTCTGCATGATCAGTGATACCCATGCGCTGCGCATAGTAATCAATCATGCCGAAAGGTCCAAAATTTAGCAATTCGGATCCTGCTTGCTTCTCTTCGGGTGTGGGTGGTACATTAGTCGACGCGAATAGTTTATTTATTCGTTCAACTTCTTTGGCCACCCATTGTACGAATCCCAGTACATCGCTAGCTGGAAGTTGGGATATATAACGTTTACTCAGCCCCATCAGTACAGTACAGGGAACGAACAAGATATCGTGTTCTGTTTCGATGGATTGCAGTTGCATCAGTTCTCCCATATTTATGTCGTTTAGGGTATCTGGTGTCTTATACTGCCCTAGTTGATAAGGTTTTCTCAGTTCATCCAACTTGGTTCTAATGACCTCGGGTTCGGTGGCAATGCTGCTTATTGTCAAAAATTCTTTTACTGTCATATCTTTCCTATTTTTGCTTTTGGTCGTTTGGGTGTTGGTTTGATGCGGAATATCATTGCCATTATCAGCATATCAAGGTAATCTGTGGAATGACCTAATATTTCTTTCATTTTTTCTTTGCTGATTATTCCTTTCTTCCGTGTGTCTGCATCAATATGTGCTTGTTTGAGAACTGACAATTCTTCAATGATCCGTTCTCGCTGTGCTTCCGTGCATACAATACGAAGCAATCGATTGTTAATCATCTCAGCCAGTTTGAAGGCACACTCTGATTTCAAATTGTCAAATTCAGGATTAATAGGTCGTGCTCCTCCATGAAACTCCTTGATACCGTTCAGATAGCTTTCAAGATAGTTCCCCAATCCGTCAGAGTCCGCAATCATCTTACTACGAGGAATAGAGCATTCTATCATCATTCGCTTCAGGTCTGTTTCAATGGATTTTCCAGTACTGTATTCCTGATCCAGTTTGATAAAACACACATTCCCTTTCCAATGACCGGCGATAAATCTGTCTCGTCCCTTCATTGCAAGGTCTGCAGAACCGGTAGATTCACCTGCAGGAGCAATGAACTCATTCGTGAACAAGTCACAGATAGCGTCGTAGTTACACAGGGCAGTCGGGTCATTATCATACTCCCAATTGCCGAAATATAGGCGTTCCTTTGTTACCCGGTCTTTTGTGTTTCGAAGACTTTCGATGTAGTCTTCTGTTGCCCAAGGATTATCCTGCACCAAAGCCTGGATAAATGCATAAGGAGCTTGTAATTTGTCTTCTTTCCAGAGCTTGTAGAATTCACGGTATAGCCAGTTTTTCTTCGGGTTGCAGGTGATAAGTATCTTTCCGGGTACATGATATACATCGTTCATGTGGCGGCCGATACGGGTTTTCAAGACTTCGAAGGCAAGGTAGTGCACTTCACCAGCTTCCTCTATCCATCCTCCTGTATATTCCTTAGACCCCAATCGTTCATACATCGGATCTTTCACCGGATAATACGTCAAGTCAATATAAACGATTTCACTTCCGTTGTCGAAGGCTATCCCTTCATTTGTTGTCTTGTATGCCGTGAAGCTGTGAGAAGATGCTACCTTATTGAAGGTCACGGTAACGGACTCACGGCTATCCTTCAAATTATTTCGGCCAACAAACCAGCGAGTACCGGGAAGATAGTAGGCACATTGCATCAGCCATTCACAGCCTAGCCATGATTTACCACCACCTCCGGCACCACCATACAATAAAAATTTCGTTTTGCTGTCACGAAGAAAATTGTATGCCAATCGCTGTTTTAAGTTAACCTTTTGCTCCATATCACTTCAATTTGTCAGCTTCGGGAGTATAGGGAAGAAAGTCAAATCCGTTGAAGGGTTTGCCTTGTGTTGTATGATCCACTTCCTGTTTGTCGGACAACCCTAGCTTTCGGGCTATAATGTTTGCATTGAAAGCGCCAACACAGGCTCCTTCAAATTGTTGAGTCTCGATGGTTTCTTCCACCCGCGCGATGACGTGCAAAAAATCTTCATCATTTTTTTTCATGCATTCACTTCTGAAGCTACTCCACCAACGTGATGAAGTACCTAGATAGATACATAATCCGGTGAGAGAGTAGGGGCGCTGTGTAGGTGAAACTTCTTGTTGTGTTTGCTGTTCATTAACAGTTTCTGTTCTTTTACCTTTTTTGCGTCTAACAGGCATGGTACGTTGTATAGCCTTTCTTGTTGTCCATGGGTTTTCATCACACCATTGGAAATATTCGCACGCCGCCTCCCATAACGCTTCAGGCGTGGCGAAGAGTTTATCCCTGCCATGCTTGCTGCGTAACATCCAAAACTGATTTCCTTTAGGTGCTGCCATTGTTTATAGTGTTTTAAAGATTGGTATAATTTCTTTGTCCAGATCCCATTTGCGATTATTGGGAAGAGGAAGTGTGAATTCATATTGCAACGCTTTCAGATAATCATTCTTACTTGCGCTCCTTCCGTTGGTTGATGCTACTTGAAATGACGAACCTCTTAACTCTTTTTCTGGGCTTATCTTCATTCCTTTATCGAATATGTTAAAATCCTTTCCGATGTAAGCTGTGTTTAATCTGATGATGTCAGCTGTGGAATGATAATGCTGGAAGTACCATTCACCAAAACGGAAGTTGGCTGTGAAGTTCTTTGCGTCAAGAAATACGGCTTTAGAACGATGGTCGTGTGTTTCCTTGCGTTCAGATGATTTCTGGGCGAACAGCAGCGGAATGCCAGACCAGAATATCATTCCTCCGGGCTTGCATAATGCTGATAACGAAAGTAAGACATTATTTTCATCCTCTTCTGAGTTTACAGAGTTCAACACGCTATCGCACACAACCACATCGTACAGCCCGTAGTCCGACAAGGTCTTGCATATGGAAGCACAGTCTTGCCTGATTTCCTTTTCATCAATGATGTCCGCTCCATCTTTGCGGTGGAAGAATTCAATTGCGTCAATGAGATAGCCTTTTTTCTTCAGCATGGTTGCGTAATCCTTTTGTCCGGCACCGAAATCGAGTATGCGCATATCCTTGGTGATGTATGGTATAACCTGCGTTTCATACAACGTTGAATGGCTACGCTTGCTTGGAACCCCGTTCTTTTGCCGTAGCCGTGCCTTTTGGGCAAAAGACTGTATATAGGTCTTTCGTTCCAGATGGGAATACTCGAACACTCCATATTCCTTAGAGAAGTATTTGAGCGCGATTTCTTCTTTCCCTTCTGGAAGGACATATACAAGTAGGTCCATACCTAATAGTTTTACCGTTTTGGCATATACTGTTGAGATGATCACTTTCCCGGTATGGTCACATACGGCATTTGCAAACTGGCCGTAGCGGAGAATCATTTTCGTAAGGTCAACAACACGTGAGTTGTTTCCTCCTTTGGAAAGAATGGAGATATCTTTGTTGGATACAGTATAAAATCCTTCTGTTCCTTTAGGAAGACTTACATTGATTTCTGGTTGGATTTCCGACAACTCACATTCCGCATAGTTGTGAAGTTGGTTGAACCTTACTTCATCGGTGGAGTTTACACCGTCAAGAATAAAGGCTGGAACATGGGTATACCCAAGCAGCTTCATTGTCTTTGTACGTTGGTGTCCTGCCATGATACGTTTATCCGATTGACGTATGATGATCGGTTTGATAATGCCTAATTCCTTGATGGATTTTTTTAAATCTTCTTGTGCTTCATTAGTGAGCAGGCGTGGGTTATATTCTGCCGGGTTCAATATTGATATGTCTATGTATTCCATCATAAGCCAAGTAGATTATTAACAAAACCAACCATTACACCGTTCTCATCCAAATATTCAGAAGCCCGTGCTTTCAGTGCTTCCAGTTCGCTTTCACTGACTGGAATCTTATACCCCTCAAATACTAAATATTTGATATGAGCTCCGGCTTCATAGTTTGCGTTCTTGAGAACATTATGACTGTCTTCTATATCTTCTGAAAAATCTGTCGGATCAGGAAAGCTGATGCCTTCCATACCCCAATTAAGCAACTCGTTACAATCCCAGTCAAACAACTTGGTTATGTCCCATTGTCCGTTGTTAACGTTATCACGTATGATTAGCTCACGTTCCCTTTCCTCGGTCAGGTTGGGAATAAGAACGGTCGGTACTTGTTGCATACCTAGCGATATACAGGCATCATACCTTTGGTTTCCGGCTATAATGATCAATTCGCCAGTACGGTCTGACAGGATGATCGGTCGGGCTTCGAAATAATCCGGATTGTTTCGGATTGACTCTTTAAGTTTGTCTAGCTGTTCATCCGAAATAGTTCTTGGATTGTTTTCCAGTTTCTTCAGTTCCTCTAGTTTTCTGTAAATAATTTCCATAATTGCTTTTTTTGCGTTACAGAAACGAAGGTACTTAATAAGGGAGCTAAGGGGAAAAATGAGGAAAACAAAGTACTGACACGGCTTGTCAATACTTTGTTATGTGTGTTATAATTCCTTTGTTGATATCAATGCCGAATTGCTGGTAAGATAAAGAATTACAGGAAAGTATTTCACTGGTAACCTGTAAAGTCTTGCATTCTTCTTTGATGAATGTTAATATGAAAAGTGGGAAAGATAGTCACACCCTTCGTGGGTGTGTGGATTGAAACTGTCAACTGTCCTGTGATTAAACAAGATATTTTCTCTTGCTGCTTCTTCTACTGTCTGTTTGGTTTCTTCCTTTATCATAATTCGTCAAACTCTTTTTGTAATGTTTTTATCTTGCTATCTAAAGCATACATATAGTTATGAAGGAAATTCTTACCAATAATTTCTTTCTTTAATGGTACATTATTGTGCATACTGTTGTATGTAAATATCAATTTACCACCATATTTTATGTTAGAACTTTCAAATGCTGTCTTATGACTTTTGTATTCCTCTATTTTATTGTTTAGTTCCATTGCTCTGTTAAATTTATCTTTATCCA
>NZ_JBCOCI010000014.1:17266-30609 GCF_040929485.1 Phocaeicola sp. RTP21198st1_B8_RTP21198_201120
TACCCTAGCAGCATATACATTGCTACTAGGAATAGATAATAAATTGTTGTTTTACTCATTTCTTTCTTGTTATTTATTCGCAGTTGATTTTACAATAATCTTATTATCGGATGATGGCATTACAATCACATTTCCATCATCTGTGCTAATTTTTAGGATAGGATTAAAGTCAAAGTCAGTAGTGGCTACTATAATCATATCTCCAAAAACATATCTTTTGTCTTGTTCCAATTCATTCATTTCTATATCGATTTGAATTACATTACATCTCTATAGTTTTCCGGTTCCCAATTATCAGTATTGCAATTGAAGCAATACCCAGTATCAGGGTTTGTTTCATGTGAATGCGATCCACATGTTTCACACCAATAGCGTTTATCAATATCTGGTTCCAGATCTTTATTATCTTTTCTTGTTTTCTGGATTCGTTCAGTAAGAATATCAACTAAAGCAGGATTATCGAAAGCCCTACCATCATACATTAGTATGATTTCATCAGGGCTACCACTTCCGTGTTTATCCCAACAAATCTTTTTAGCGATTTCTTGCTTAGACTCCACGTCTAAATCAGGAACTATTTCATTCAAGATGGCAATAATGGACTGTTTATATGCTTCGTCCGCATCAGCGATTAGCTGAGTCAATCTATTGATTATATTCATATTTTTCCTGTTTTGAATTTCTTGTTTATTTCTTTTTCAGCAGCTCTGGCCCCTTTCTTGAAACCTTCCACAAAGCTGTCAAAACAAGCTCTATGGATTTCTAAAGTACATCTTCGCATAAGTGGACAAATCGAACATTTTTGGCTAAGTCCGGCTGACTTCTTGGCTATTTTCGTTACATTTTTCATTGGAAACTTAAATTAATTATTACGATTTCTTTCCGCTGCGACTTCACTCATACACATCTTGCACCAGGAGGTGAGACATCGGTATTCCTTATCCCCACATCTGACAGTCCTGTTATAGAACCGGTGGAGCGGAAGGAAACGTCCGCAATGCGGACAAACCTTTCTTCCGGCTTCCTTACCGGCAACCGTCTTGGCTTTACGGTGTACAAGCGTACATCCCCTGCATTCATCCAGTCTGCCTTTGTATTTCCGGCATTTGTGCAGGGAGATGCGCCCGCATGGAGCGAATTTCTCGCAGTCGAATCTGGGTTCTGTGTGATAGATGTTCATGCAGTAAGTTTTTTGATCAGACTCATGTTCTTCTCCACTAGCCGGATGATGCGGTCGTGATACTCCGATGTTCCGTTGCATACGGCTCTTGACTGTACTATCTGAAACGATTTAAGATTGACTTCAACAGTTTCAATACGTTTACTACCTATTCGGGCAGAAAGGATAAGAGAATCCTTTTTCTTGAAATATTCATTTGAGAATACACAATGGTGCATAATTTCTCCTTCTTTCTTAAATTCCTCAAGGCTTTTCAACGGTATCACCACTATTTTACCATCCGACAGTTTCAAATCAAAGAATTTCGATTTCTCCTTAATGTAGTCTTCGGCGTATTTCTTAAGTTCAAGCAAACGCTGCATATCACGTGCCTTGCGTGCCTTTTCATCATCACGCTTTTTCTTTGCCACATATAAGTCATGTGCTCTTTTCAGATTCGTAGGGCAAACATAGTAAGCGTTATGCAGGTCTTTATGATAACGTGCCAGCAAGTCCAAATAATCAAACCACATCGAAGCATCCTTTATCTTATACTTGTTCCGAAGACAGATTTTTATAGAAGGCCAATAGCTGCTCACTTTATAACGAAGCCTGTACCAATGACTCAATAAATCATACCGCTTTGCTTTAAGAAGCGTTTCGAGTTGAGGATTAACAGGAATGGCATTAATTGCATCAAGAAATGACAGTCCATGAAGTCTGTAATCTATTCCCATCCTTGTGTATTGCGGTTTGAATACAGAATCCGGATGGTATTTATCACAGTAAACATCATTATCTCCGATACTATAATACGATCCTACAGTCTTGTTACGAATTTCAAGATTTCCACACCAACCACTACAGCCTGTATTTCTTGCAAGAGCCATCACTTCCCGTTTTCCATCGTCTTTAATCCAATGTTGAAGCACTTCCCGAATAAAATAATGAGGTTCCCTGCCTTCACGATAATAAGCATATAGTTCAAAGCATCGGATAACCTGGAACTCTTCATATATATCCGCCTTTCCTATACTTATAAACTGCTTATTAGTACGTTTCCTCGACCATTCTATTTTTAAGGATGCACCGCAATGAGGACAAACGGCACGCTTGCGATTTACAAGTTCTGTAGAAAAACGTTCTCCACACTCCATACATACGACACGGGACTTGGTAGCATATCCTATATGGTTCAGACAACCATTATTAGCCCACTCAGTCATCATACTTTTTATATCGGGTAGCTGGCTACTCAAACCAACTACCCTAAATTGTAATTTCGTTCTCGGTTTCATGGCTAGAACAAACTCATTTGTTGGACATTATCATCCGCTTTCTTTCGGACGTTTTTCTTCCTGAGTGTCTGGTATTGTTCTTCCGCCAGCCGTGCGATTGCTTTGTCACGTGCCGCTTTCTCATCTTCTTCGGTGAGTTCCACAGGTTTGGCGGAGGATGATACGGACGTTTTCTCTCCGGCAGGCAGCCGGTTTATTTTGATATCGTCCTCATCATAGTAGTGCACCGCCATCCCGTAGACCTCCTCGTCTGAAATCGCTACGGCGTTACCACGCTTCCTGGCTTCACCCATGATATAACTACAGCATTCATCAATGCTTTTCTTCTCATTCGCATATTTGGGGGCGAACAGTGAATCTTCTTCCGCCCGTTTGTCCAGATAGGCTTTGATTGCCTGTTTGAAACTTTCATTACTTGCCATGGTTACTTAATTTTGAAGTGGTTGATAATATTTATTTGTGATTGATTCTGATGTTATACTCGCATAAGAATTTTCCTATATCGTCGCTTGCTATATTGGGAGGTGGTGCATTATCTCCGTATATAGCCCGTATTGCATTCTCATTTCCCCCGTATGCCTTCCAATAGGTGTAGGCAGTATGGTTGTTGGGAACGTTAGGAAAAAGTTCTGTGAAGGCGCTGAAATCGTTTTTAGCCTTTTTTTTGAGCTCCTGAATGTTTTTTACTCCCTCAATCATGGCGCACGCTGCATCTTCTATCCGGGTGAAACCTTTTTGGGATTGTTTCATGGCGGTTTCATTGGACAGTTTGACGTGCTCGTCTCTTCTATCCCTGCAAAAGTCCGATAGGGCTACCATAATGGACTGGTTGTTTATCCTGTTTCCCCAGACGAACTGTCCACGGCTTCCGTTTTTAAGTTGTGTGAAGAATATGCAAAGCTCGGCCAGATTGAGAAAATAATAGCTGGCCAATATGCTTAGCGCCGTTTCGGCCAGTTGTTGAGGTGCGATATCAATGCTTGCGTATCGGAGGATTGATTGCAGGTGCTCTGTGATAATCCTGACTGATGTGGCGTTGTCGAAGACAACATTGATGTCCGCAAGGGTGGGAATACCCTCAATCCTGATTGCTTGTGCTAATGTCAGGTTACAATTCAGCTGGGCTTGCGTGCCGGACCAGTTGTCAACCAATTGGGAGGCTGTTGATCCATTTCTCAAGGTCTGCTGGAGCGGTGTCAGTGTCTCCGGCTTTTTCCTGGATTGAGATATCTGTCCTGGGGACATTATCACAGTGATCTGTTTTTGTAGGCTTGTTTCCATTTTGAAGTCTTTTTTCGATTATCCAAAGGTTAGCCCGGCTGTCCCATCGTTCAATTTTAGCCCCGTTGGTGTTTTTCCAGCTTAGCGCATCGAAGTGGTAGAAGAATATCTCTGCCTGCTGCTCCCAGTCCGGGAGCTTGTCACGGAAGTAATCTTTCACCTGTTCCAGGGTAGGGGCTATAAATTCGGTTTTTGGTTTTGAAGGCTTCTTTTTAGGTTTTTCCTGCTCGGGCTTAAATAACTCGCTAGAGTTATTATTATCTTTACTCTTAAGTCTTATATTAATGTTAGCCTTTTTACTTAAAGGTTTACTTAAGTCATTACTTAAGAGTTTACTTAAGGGTTTACTTAAATCATTTAAGTAATAAACGGGCGATTTCGCATTTTTCTTACCTGACTCAAACTGTAGTAAACCTTTTTGCTGTAATCTGTTCCTGACTTCAATTACGGTTGGTTCTGATATACCGGTTGCGAGGACGATTCGTCTGTTGGGACACTCAAACGGATTCTCCCAACCCCGACTATTGCACTCGTTCAAAAGGAAGAAGTACAAATAAACTTCGTTCGAGGAAAATGCTACACTCTGATGTGTCTTCCAAAATTGGTTTACGTAATCTATATAAGTCATTGTAGGTAAGAATTTACTTCGTTTATAAACTCCTGTAGTGAATGGCAGATAACATACTTGTTTTGGTATCTCTCTGCTTCTGTCTGCCACGTTCGTTGGTGCTCGCTCTGTGTACCCTTCGGTGTCTTCATCTCTATGCAGAGGGAGGCCCATCCCTTTTTGGGTATGAGCAAAATCAAGTCTGCCACACCTCTCACTGCTCCTTCATACTTCATCCGTGCTCCTGTCTTGGCATCACGTTTGCCACCGTTGGGCACTGCAAAAAGCATACGAGCCAGTTTGGGATATTGTAATCGGAACCATACCAAACAATCATGTTGTATTTGGCTTTCTGATAATGGTGTTGTCTGTTTTCTCATATTCTTCCGTTGAATAGGTTCATTGCCATATCTACCACATTCTCCTTAACCACATCATCCGTCCCTGTCACTCCGTTGGCTATTCCTTTTTTGGTCTGAATGACATCATACATATATTTGTCGATAGTATCCTTTCCAAGATAGTAGTAACAGTTTACGTTGTTCTTCTGTCCGTTCCGATGTGCTCGGTCTTCTGCCTGCTCACAATCGGAGAAAGTCCATGGGAACTCGATAAACGCCACACGGCTGGAAGCTGTCAATGTAAGACCTGTACCTCCTGATTTGTAGTTAAGGATGATCAGCTTGCAAGAAGGGTCGTTTTGGAAGCGGTCTACCGCTGTCTGTTTTTGAGTAGCATTGTCTTCGCCTGTAACGGTGACAGCTTCAGGGAATATCTTCTTTAATTCCTGTACTACTTCTTTCAGGTAAGCAAAGACTATCAGTTTCTCACCTCCGTCAATCACGTCATGGATGAATTCGGAAAAGACTTTGATTTTTCCCCTGGCTGATATGGCTTTCAATATTCCCATTTTCACCATTACTTCGCCTCTTAATGCCTTGGCCACCTTTTCATCGTCCGCATTCTTGTAAGTTCGGAGATACTGTATCAGGTCGGCTTCCGCTTTGTCGTATTCTTTGCGATTGGATATGTCCACCTCTATATATTGGCGTGACTTGTCCGGCAACTGAGTGAGTACCTTGGCCTTTTCGCGCCGGAAGAAGCAGGTCGATGATAACCTCCAGTTCAGTTCTTTCACATTGCTTGACTGTTTAGGTCCATCGCAGAACCTCTCTACGAAATACTTGTATCCTCCGAAATCCTCTAATCGTCCCATTATCTTGAGTTGTTGTATAAGGTCTGTATTGTTGTTCACTACTGGGGTTCCCGTCAGTTCCAAGATATATTCTTTGCCTTTACATATTCCTTCTACGAACTTGGATTGCTGGGTCTTGGTGGATTTGCACTTGTGTGATTCGTCAATGACTACGGATTTGAATAACGATATTCGCGGGTCAAACTCAATGGATTTCATGGTAAACCGTGCATCCTCCTTTACTTTAAGTACAAAAAACTTTTTCAGTGATTCATAATTTGTTATGAATATGTTGCAGCATTTAGTCTCAAAGAAACGGTGCCAACTGGCTTTATTGCGATCATCCAGAATCATGGCATTTTTTCCGGCAAATTTCTTAAATTCACGTTGCCAGTTTATTTTCAATGCGGCCGGACAAATGACAAGGCACGGATACGCTTTTGCTATCGTAACCGTGCCTATTGCCTGTAATGTCTTTCCCAGTCCCGGTTGGTCCCCGAATATGCACCGCTTGTGCTGTAGCGCATAAGCGATGCCTTCTTTCTGATATTCGTACGGTTCTAACAGCAATCCGTGTGGAACCGTAAGTTTTGGAAGGTCGGGAATAGTATAGTCATTATACTCTCTTGTTGTCACTTTGTGCTGTACCCGGCTGCATATCCTTGTCTGTACCGCCCAATCTGCCATCATCCTCACGTATTCCTTATCTTGTAGAGAAACCTTCCAAGCTTTTTCGTCAGCGATATAGGCTGCCCGGATATTCTGTTTTACACTTGGAATCCGTTTGACCAGCTCCACTAATCTTGGATGATATGGGAAGGCTAGTTTGAAGCAGTTGGGGGTAGTAGTTACGCAAAATGGGGACGGCGGTATCATGATGCAAGTTGTTTGACTTTACGTGGTTTACGTGATTTAATTTTCTTTCCGTTCATTATTATGTCAACCCCTGCATCATTCATAGCCTGCTGGAATTCCGCAACCTCTTGATTGAAGTCTGTACCGGCTTCTGGAATGGCGTCCGGTTGTACGTCTGCGTTCGCCGTGTCTTCCTCAAACGGAAGTTCCTGTTGTACAATTCGCCATTTTTTGTTGAACAGATACTCTTTGACTTCGAACTCACAGGATTGGATTTCCTGCTCCAACTCGAAGGCATTGATATACGATTCATTCTCATTATTGAACATGGTGAACGGAGCGCATAGGTTCAGAACTTTTCCTGTTTTGAGAAAACGTTTGGCTACCAGAGTAACCCCTTCATTATCTCCATCTCCGCCAATGGAATATCCTGTAACGTCAAGCACCTGTCCTATGATATCAGGCACTTCATCTACTGATTCTATACCGTCCACTTCTTTCTGTTCTGTAAGCAAAGCGGCGTGGGGATTCAGCTTGCTGAACGCATTGATAAGGTCTGATGTTACCAGGTTCTTGCCTTCTACGGTGGTTGTACCATTCTCATCCTTGTAGGTGGCCACCAAGGTACTGTCCTTGGTGATTTTAGCTTTTATGATCTTCATTATCTTCTATATTTATATTCGTTGACAAATTCGTTATAATAACGGTCTTCCGGAAGGGGAAGTGTTATTCCCAGTTCCGTGGCTGCATCTGCTTTGACCTTATTCAAAAAGTCCGTCATTTGCAGTGTGTTCAGTTTCGATGTGCTTCCGGCTATGACCGTTTCTTTTCCTTTGATAATGGTTGTCCTTCGTAGATATAGGTTGCAGTAATAATCGTGTACGTCCTGTTTGTCCGTTCCTGTTTCCTGTTCGATACAGGTAAACCAAAGCCACATCAGGGCGTTTTGACTTAATGTGCGCGGCTCTGTGTAACGTTCGATAATTAACCTGTAACGACCGTTACGGAGCTGCGAGCACATGAAATCAAAGGACTTGTTCAGTGTTACCACACCTTTTTCTTTTATAAGGATAGCTTCTTGTGCCATTATTCCAGTCCGAAAATCTTCTTGTCCGTGATAGATTCTCTATTAGCTTCCAAAAACTCTATGAAATGTTCTACGTGTGCCGTGAGCAGTTTCACTGTCTGTTCGTGATTGTAAGTATAATATTCCGGATATTGCGTACCACTGATAAGCGGTGTGCGGCTGGTACCGCCTTTCAGCGCATAAGCCGTAAACTCAAATGCCTTTATGTTTTCCATCTGACCGGAAGCAATTAGGCAATAAGGGTAGACATGGCGCTGCCACCCGTGGGCGTATTTGCCGAACTCGTATTTAGATGTGGATTTTATGTCATAAACAACATTCTTTCGGAGTTCGTCGATAAATCCGTATAACTCCACATTTCCGTACTGGGTAGGAAGAATGGCGGATACATAGACCTGACTTAATGAGCCTTTGAAATACTCTGCCTGTTCTATACACCATTGTCTGTCGAAAAGGAAATGCCGTGCAGGTGCGATATCCGTTGCGGGGAAAGCTACTTGTATAGTATTGGTTTCCTTATCGCCAATGATGGAGTAGGGGGAACGCTCTGTCGGCACGTGATTTTCGCAATGGACATAGCAGTCAATGATAGCATTGAAGGCTGTTCCCTTGTCGGCTGCTTCACTCTCAAACGGTACACGGTTGATAGCATCCAGAAGGTCTTGTTTCAGGCTCTCTTCGATTTCTTCCGGAGAGCGTTTATACTCTCCGGTTTCATTATCAATGTTCCAGAAGTTTTCCACTTTTTCATCAGCTCTCAGATACTTGTCGAATTTGTCAAGTAATGAGGGATAGATTCTATAACTAGGCTGCTTCATATATTTTTTTTACTTTGTCGAATTTCAACCCTAATTCCTTGCATCTTTTATTCAGTAGCATACCTGCTTGTAATTTGCTGTCGAAGATATGCTGCAGGCTCTCCAGTGATTGTTTCACTTCGTTGGCCGTGTCCGCATCCGCTACCATGGCTATCTGTTCCTTGATAACTTCCATAAGACCTTCATATTCGGAGGACAGTTCTGCCTGTTTTTCCTGATAGGTCTGATAAGTGTTTACAATCTTTGTCATAAAGTCGTTCGGTCCGGTGATTGTACCTTCTGCATTAATGATAACTGGTATCTTTATGCGTGCCGGAAGATTGCAGGTATTCTTACCGTAGAATTTCTCGCACGGATCAAAAGAGATGGTTCTGTCCTTACCTATGGCTTCCATATAGCCTACAAGATCAAGCTCTTTAATCAGGTCACCGGCAGAAGAACCTCCGATTTCCGGGCGTATCTGTTTGTCCTCTCCGTTCTTTTCCTCGCGTTCATGGGCTACGAATATTACTGATTTACCCATTAGTGTGACTTGGTTTACGAAGTTGATGAACATATTCTTTCGTACTCCATATCCTTGCAGGGACAGTGTGCCATCCGCTTTCTTCATTTTGGGATTGTTTTTCATTATATATTTATCCATGAAGGATAACATTTTTCCTGCCGTATCAATAACGATGGTCTTGTATTCGGCAATTTCTCCGCTCGTAAGAACTTCATCCACCTCTTCCCATTTGGAAATTTGTACGGTGTCTACACGGTGGGCTGCATTCACACGGTGAACGCCACCGTCAAAGTCCAGGAGTAGTGGCTGGGGAGAGCTTAACGCCAGTGTGGTCTTTCCCATACCAGGTTGTCCGTAGATTAATGCCGACAGGGCATTCTTAACTGTCAGTTCGTTAGGTTTTTTGATAAGTCCCATAATCAATAATTTTTAGTGGTTAATAAATGAGTTAAAAAAAATAGTTCCCGGATAGTCGGCCAGGACACACCGGGATAAATAAGGATATAGAATATAACATATAAAGAGGGCTCTCACCTCACGCTGTCCTTTCCAGCGGCTTTGGGTTAAATTATTATCTAACAAATTGCTCTCTGCTTCACTGCCTTGAAGTCTCTAACATGGCTACGTTTAAAGGGTGTACGGCTCCCTCTCTTTGGGTGTGGGTAATACAGGATTCGAACCTGTATCTGTATTCCTACTGAAAACAATCACAAACCGTCTGAACGTAAAGAAAAAAGTGAATACCGCTTTTCCATTAAGCTAATTACCCGTGTGGCTTATGCCACTTTCTTTTTTAATTTTCTAGGCTTCCTTGGCATTTTGACCTGTGCATAACGCAGGACATCACTGGCATTGCAGAACCATTTCCCGTTTTGTGCGCATGTAGGCTTGTCGGAACGTATTTTGTTTTCTTCGATCAGTCTGATAAGCCTTCCTATGCCTCCAACTATTTTGGCCGCTTCTCTTTTACCGAATGTATGAGTGTCCATGATGGCTAGGATGTCTGCTAGCCGTGCTTCTGCCGTTCCATCAAATAAGATGGATGTCCGTAGTTGGTTGTTAACTGTATAGTTCATAATCTGAATCTGTTTTTGTTCGTCTTGTTCTTGATACTTGGGTGGTTCTTGTCTTTGCTCTGCTGCATTGTCTCATGTCGGGATGAAAATCCAATGCGGCAATGACAAGGAACAGGATGGAGAAGAATAGCTCAAGCCCGTGTTTACGTATCTCTTTTATATCGAAGTTGATCTTCATGCGCTCACAGAACATGTATAATACAAGCTCGGTATCTTTGGAAATACCCAGCTTTTTGTATATATCCCGCTTCTGTGCTTTGATGGTCCATTCCGAGCGTTGCAGACTGTCGGCTACTTCCTTGTCGGCCAAACCCTTGCAATATTGTTCGGCGACAAGATGCTCGCGCTCTGATAGCGTAATCATGACACACGCTGGATTTTGAACTCTCCGCGCTTGCGGTCAACCTCTCCTGTTCGTTTCCAATCGGCATTTTCTACACACATCTCCAATCTTAGTCTGGAAATGGTTGTGTTGACGGAAGATATCGCACGCACAGGGAACACAACGATATCACCTACCTTCATCGCTCTCAATGTGGCCGCCCAATTTTCTGTTACTTTTACCATATTACTTCAATTTAGCGAGTTTAACAATGTTGTCTAGAGCATTAATGCTGCTTTCGTGTCGTGCCTGTAGGCGGGTGAACGAATCGAACCACATGTCGCTCTGTTCCTTGACTTCTTTAAGGTCTTGTTCCAGTTCTTGTACACGTCTTACAAGGTCTTCGTGTGTCATGCTTTGTAATTCTTCTACTGTTGTCATAGCTTTATTTTTTTTGATTTTCAATATTGTCAAGTTCGTTGCTTATCACTAGTAGTGTGGCGGTGAATGATGCTGCCGCCACCCAAAACCATGCGTCCATGTTCTGCATGGTAAGAAGGAGCACTAGAAAGGATGCTCCACAGATGGAAATCATTGTTTTCATTTATAAGTATATAGATCTTGCAAAATCATTCTTTGCTATTTTATCATACCAATAATCCTCTTCATTTTCATCATAGGATTGGGGCTCTATTGTCACGTTCCTTTTAATCTTGTCTTTGTGACTTATTACATCATCCAGTGCTCTAATTGCTTTCCTCAACATTTCCGCATTGGATATCCTTCTACGCTTCATGAGTTTCATTAGATAGTACATCTCTCTTTCACCTTTGATCTCAACTAATAATGCCCTGTTGTTAGGATTTGCCGTAAAAGGATATGCTGGTTGTTTTATCAGTCTATAAAGGCTGAACACTTTTCCTATCATGGAGTCGTCCAAAGCTCTTTCTTTTTTCGAAACACAAGACGCTCTCAGCGCAATCCTTATCAAATCACATACATTCATACCGTTTTGGATCGCGTAACTATTTATCATTTGGTATATTTCTTCCGGGATAACAGTTTGTAACCTAACGGATCTGCCATATTTTGCTTTGGGATTTTTCATATATGCTATCCTTTTGCACATTCTGTCCAACAGTCTGTCAGGAGCATTATAGAAAGCTGTGACTGCATGGTAATATATTTCGTTTCTGAACCGATAACCACTCTTGCTCATGTTGAGGGCAACGGCGTTTTTCAAGTCTACAGGTATTGCCCCGATAGAATAATATACATACTTATTAGGGGTATTGTATTCTTTACCATATTTCCAGACTTTCATTGCAATACTTTCACAAGGTTTTCCGCATATATGAGCGATGTAATTAGATAATAGGTAGCACATTATTTCAACTCTGTAGGCTTTGTTGCGGTATAAAGAGAATTTTAACATGATTTTTTCTCTTTCTTCTTTTGTCATGTAAAGAGTCAGACATGAAATTTGATTTTCCTTTCCGCCCTTCCAGCCTTTCGGCATTATCGAAAGGTTGATTTCTTTGTTTAATCTAATTAGGTTTCTCATAAGTAGATATTATTAGTTTGTGCCCCGATAACCTCTCTCTGGTCTTCCCACCGGAGTTGTCAGCTACTGTTCTTCACTGCATAACCGTTCGGGGCATGATTGCCCTTACTTCGCCCGGCTGCTTGCATCGACCTTGTTACAGGCTGCTTGCTTCGACCGTTAGTTCTCGCGTCCTCTATGCTGGGATTGAGGGTAAGCGCCAGTATCGCTTTCTGGAACGGATTGCTAAGGGCAATCACTCCATGTAGTTCCTGCCATACCTTTTACGGATTGTTTCCGGTATCGAGACCGGACAGGATAATCCTGATTAATGTCCTTATTAATCTCCGCAGTACTGGGAGCCTAAATATCCACGGCTGTTGGAGTTGTAGCAGTCTGACCATTCGGCTTTGAAAGTGACTTTTTCTGCTTTGACCGGAGTGAACACTTTGTTGTTTCTTTCTTCCTGTTGTCTTGCCAGCTCTTCCTGCATTGTAACATTCAGTTTTGCCAGTTTCCATGTTGATTTCAGAACTTCACCGAAGGTCTTGCCTTGTTTCTTGCCTACATACTTGTAAGTTCTGTGGGCATCTCTCATAATCTGTCGTAAATCGAATCTTTTCATTGTCTTACCTCTTTTTAGTTAGTCAATATTTTTGCACTTCCGAACTATTTTTCGTTCCTTTGTGCTGTTGTTTATTGTTTGATGTTGCAAAGATAGATTTAATATCTAATTTATCAAACAATAAATCTAATTATATTTAGATATTAACTCTAATTAACTCGAATATATGAAAGGTCTAAAGGAGCGGTTATTATACTTTATTGAGTATAAAGGTTTACCAGTACAGATGTTTGAAAAGATAGTTGGACTAAGTAATGCAGCAGTTTCGAAGATGGGTGATAATACAAGACGTTCAACGATAGATAAAATATCTAAATCGTTCCCGGAATTAGATGTGAATTGGCTTTTAACAGGTCAAGGAGAAATGTTGTCTTATGGTCAAGATGCAGAATCTATTTCAAATAAAGTACAAGAGCCTACATCCCATTATGGTAGGAAAGAACTAAATGAAGGAAATGGTTTCACCACATATCTTCTTCCCATGTCAGCTATGGGAGGAACGCTTACGGGTTTTGCGACTCCAGGCGCAATGCTCCAAAATTGTGAGGCTATAATTTCACCCATTGAAGATGTAGACTTTGCCATTACAGTATATGGAGATAGTATGGCACCTGAATACCCCTCAGGTTCCCGTATTTTGATAAAGAAGATAAACCCCAATATCTTTATAGACTGGGGTAAAACATACGTTTTGGACACTGCAAATGGGGTTATAGTAAAGGAACTCCATGAATGCAAGGGTAAGGAAGGTTATGTGAAATGCCATTCGGTTAACCCGGACCCGAAATTTTCGGACTTTGACGTTCCTTTGTCAGAGGTGTACGGCGTATATCGAGTACTTATGTGTATGTCGGCAAAATAGTTAATTTAATAATCTAAAAAACACGTAATGAAAGGATTGAATTCTAGAATCATAAAAGTTCCTGTCTTTAGAACTAAAATAGAGGAAGAAGAGATTAATCTTTTTAGTAT
>NZ_JBCOCI010000014.1:30619-32044 GCF_040929485.1 Phocaeicola sp. RTP21198st1_B8_RTP21198_201120
TTAGGCAAGCTTGTAAAAAAATTAACGATTTCAATTGTTCTAACAATAATAAGATTATATTGGAAAATAGTGGTAAAAATTACACAAGCGAGATCGTTAAAATAACTGCTACGAGGAAAGAAATGCATGGAAGTCCCACTGTTCTTATTAAGATGAGCGCGCATAAGACTAATATGGGGGATGGTTACATAGAAACATCAGAAAAGATTCCAGTAACTAAAGAAGTTAAAATCGGTAGTGATCATCATTATATTGTAATGTATCCGTTGATAACTAAAGGCAGAACAAAATACAAACGCCATTGGAATGTTTTTGTTTATGACGATCCCAATAAAGATAGCCAGGAGTTCATAAGAATGGCTAAAGAAATGATCAAGAGAGTTTTGTGTATAAAAATAAGTAATCTGAAACGGAATGATTTTGTAGAAGAGTTAAAAGAGATTCCAATTATAAGTAATATAACAGCAAATTTTCAAACTGTTGAATATGTAAACAATCAGTATGATGCGGAATTTAAGGATTATATTGTAAAAGGAACAATACTGAGTAAAAAACAATTTGACTTAAGGAATTTGCCAACTTCCAAGATCGTAGAAATGCTAAATAACGATGAGGATGTTACGATAAAAAGGAAAATTTTTAATATCTTCGCGGGGAAGAAGGAGTACAAAGTAAGTCAAATAATAAAAAAAGATTACCAAAGAGCTAGGGAAAAGTATTCGTTATTGATAGAGAGTCTTTTTAATGAAAGTGTTTCTATAACAGATGAGGAATATGCTCAAAAACTTTATGATGAAGATTTTGTTATAGAAAAAATTGAAAGTGCTATTGCAAATTATATGAGTTAAATATGAATCCGCTTATTAATGACATCTGTACTTTCTGTTTATCCATATTTGGGATAGGGATAACGTTATTCACTGTCATATATTCATTTATATCTAATAAAATAGAATATATGAATGAGATATCTCATGTCATTACTTTAGGGAAAGCATGTCCTGAGACAAAAGCCAAGTATCTTATAGCTCGAAAATATATTCAAAAGCAAAAAAGGATAAATGCAATAATATTAAGTATTACTATTGTGTCTTTTGTTATTTATACTTTATGTTTATTCTATTTATATGTGGAAAATTGGGCTATTCTAGAGTATATAATAATAGGACTAAACATCATGTTATTATGTTCATTAGGTGTTGCATTGTCTATGTTTATTTCTTCTTATTTAAATTATGTAAAATAAAAGTTACCTGTCTATTGTCAAATGGAATAGAGAGCACATCAAACCTCTTCTGAAGCATCTGGGGAGAAAGGAGGAATAGCATCTTTCTTGAAAAGCCGCTCTTTGATTTCTTCGAATAGCATTTCGGTTTCTATCAACCTATTCATTAAGTCAGATTCATATTCGACTGTCAAATGAGG
>NZ_JBCOCI010000014.1:32054-77568 GCF_040929485.1 Phocaeicola sp. RTP21198st1_B8_RTP21198_201120
GTACCGATAATGGTAATTCTATGTCGGATATTCTCTATCTCATGAAGAAGAGTGTGCGCCAAATGAATTCTTTCTAACATCATGGTTGTTTAATTTGAATTTTGACAAAAATAACCAATATTTAAGTATATGATTCAAAAAGTATATGACTGTTCATGTCAGTGGAAAAATCAAGACTACTGTCGGCTTTCCCCTTCATGCAAAGGGTGGGGATGCCGGTTCTTGACGACACCTATCGAAGAGATTCCAGTAACAATCCAGGAGAAAGCAAAGCTCTTTTCCAGAGTGTATCGGGAAGCGAAGCAAAAGGGAGTGCTGGAATGCCCGCACTACCGATCAATTTTCATAGATGAGGTGCTGGCCAATTTGCCGAAGGGTGAAGTGTGTTAAATAAATGGTTTATGTTATTGTTTATTGTTTGATTTTCGTATATTTGCAATAAATCTCAATTTGAATGGGAAGTTGGAGTGAACAACAGGAAGTAAAGAAGGAAGTTAAAGAAAAAGAGAAAACAAGTCGGGAAACGCTTGGTAAGTTCTTTTATGATTTAGCAAAAATATCTTTTACTGCATTAGTGGTAGGAAGTGTCGTTTCTGTTGCGACACAACAAGAAAAAGTAGAATATTGGATACTTATACTTATAGGTATTTTTGTTACCTATATATTTTCATACATAGGTTATAAAATAATAAAACAGTAATTATATGGAAGCATTAATATCTTTATTTGCGGTAATGGCTGTGATAGGTTCTATTATAGCTGTTTGGCTTAACACAAAATCCGGGAAAAAATGGCTCGCAAATCTATAGTGTACTTCTCATTGGAAATTGAGGGTATTATGGATGCATTAGGTTTTAGTCTGGCAACAAAAAGTGGTTGGCTGGTCTGTGCTCTCTGATGCCTTACAATTTTGGTTAATGTATGAAAAGGAAATCCCTTGAATGTTTATGGTCGTTCAATTATAGTAGTGAGTTGAACGGCTTTTTAGTATTTGGACGTTAGAACAGGGAAAATAATGAATAAAATAAAATAGAAAATCAAGATGATTTTTACTAAAACGAATCTTGGAGGATTTTGAATGGGTAGATAACCTTCTGCTTGTCAGTATAGTAAGCGCAGATCAGAGTTCATACTGGCAGTCTAAAGGTGGCGAGTTCGAGTCTCGCATGCTCCACTTTTTAATGAGAAAATGAAGGTCTGCGGAGCAGGTCTTTTTTAACTTAAAGACTATAAATATGTTAATTTATAATACAACTTATCAAACAGGTATTGACGATGCGCGTAATTTTGTCATTTGGCTTAGTGAAAGCTACATTCCCGAAGTGGAAAAAACGGGAATATTGCAAAATCCCCGTCTTACGCACATCCTTAGTCATAAAGAGCAGGATTCAGAATGTTTTTCATTGCAATGGGAGGTGGAAGATACAGCGACCTTACACCGCTGGCATACTCAGCAGGGGATGCATCTGAATGAGGCAATGATGAAGATATTTAAAGATAAGGTGGTTGGCTTTCCCACTTTGATGGAGGTAATTAAGTGATTCAGCCGGTAAAAGAGAAAATCATTCTGGGTATAGATCCTGGAACAACCATAATGGGGTATGGTCTGCTGAAAGTAGTAGGTACTAAACCGCAGGTAATGACTATGGGGGTCATTGATCTTCGTAAATATGGTGATCATTATTTAAAACTGCGCCGTATTTTTGAACGGGTGGTTGGTATAATAGAAGCCTATTTACCTGATGAATTAGCAATTGAGGCACCTTTTTTTGGGAAAAATGTGCAGTCGATGTTAAAATTAGGGCGGGCACAGGGGGTGGCTATGGCTGCTGCTTTGAGCCGTGATATTCCTATAACAGAATATGCGCCGTTGAAGATAAAGATGGCGATAACCGGTAATGGGCAAGCCAGCAAGGAACAGGTCGCTGATATGTTGAAGAGGATGTTACATATACCAGAGAGTGATATGCTGCCTTTTATGGATGCAACAGATGGGTTGGCGGCTGCTTATTGTCATTATTTACAAATGGGCAGACCGACATTGACTAAAGAATATTCCGGCTGGAAAGATTTTATAAATAAGAATCCTGATAAAATAAAAAGATAAGATTATGAATGTGAGACATGTTATTTGGGCATCAATTGTTTCTACTACTATTAGTTGTCAGTCTGTGAAAAAAGAATATAATTCGTTTGATGAATATCCTGTCCGTGAAGATGCGCTGACTGAAATGGAGTACTCACCTGCCGAAACAAAGTTTTCACTTTGGGCTCCTACAGCGGAAGAGGTGCGTGTCCTTTTATTTGAATCGGGTAATGAAGGTTCAGCTTCTAATACTTTTCCGATGGAGATGGGAGAGAATGGTACCTGGACTATTTCAATAAAAGAGGACCTGAAGGGTAAATTCTATACCTTTAATGTGAAGGTGAACGGGAAATGGTTAGGAGACACTCCGGGAATTATGGCAAAAGCCGTAGGGGTAAATGGTAAACGGGCAGCTGTGCTTGATCTTCGTTCTACAGATCCGGAAGGATGGGAGAACGATGTGCGTCCTCCTTTGAAGAATTATGCTGATATTATGGTTTATGAAATGCATCATCGCGATTTCTCTTTGGATTCTGTTTCTGGAATTCAAAATAAAGGCAAGTTCCTGGCTTTGACAGAGCAGGGTACTATCAGTTCTTCAGGCGAGAAGACAGGTATTGACCATTTGAAAGAACTGGGAATTACCCACGTACATTTATTGCCGTCGTATGATTATGCCTCGGTGGATGAAACAAAACTGGACAAGGCCCAATATAATTGGGGGTATGATCCGCAAAATTACAATGTGCCTGACGGCTCTTATTCTACAGATCCTTATAAACCCGATGTTCGTATCAGGGAATTCAAACAAATGGTACAAGCTTTACATAAGGCGGGAATCAGGGTGGTGCTTGATGTGGTGTATAATCACACTTTCAATACAGACGAAAGCAATTTCGAACGTACGGTTCCCGGTTATTTCTATCGCCAGACGAAGGACGGACAATGGGCAAATGGTTCGGGATGTGGAAATGAAACGGCAAGCGACCGCGCCATGATGCGTAAATATATGATAGAGTCTATTCTATATTGGATTAATGAATATCACATAGACGGCTTTCGTTTTGACTTGATGGGGATACATGATATTGAAACCATGAATGAGATACGTGCGGCTATTGATAAAATAGATCCGTCTATTTTCATGTATGGTGAAGGATGGGCTGCCAGTTCTCCTCAATTAGAAGCAGACAAACTGGCAATGAAAGCCAATGTGGAAAAGATGCCTCGTATCGCCGCTTTCTCAGATGAAATGCGTGATGGTTTGCGAGGTAGTTGGGATGATGATACCAAAGGAGCTTTTCTAGTAGGGGAGCCGGGACACGAAATGAGTATCAAATTTGGAGTTGTGGGAGCAATCGAACATCCGCAGGTTATAAGTGATTCTGTGAATTATAGTAAGAAACCTTGGGCGTTACAACCTACCCAGATGATAAGTTATGTAAGTTGTCACGATGACATGTGTCTTGCCGATCGTCTGAAAGCTACCATGCCAGATGCTTCGGTAGAGGAACTGGCAGCTTTGCAGAAGTTAGCGGAAACATTTGTCTTTACTTCACAAGGAGTACCGTTTATATTTGCAGGGGATGAGATGATGCGTGACAAGAAGGGAGTTCATAATTCTTATAATAGTCCCGACAGTATTAATACGATAGATTGGAAAAATAAGACCGTGCATAAAGATGTGTTCGAATATGTGAAAGGTTTAATAGCCATGCGTAAAGCACATCCCGCTTTCCGTATGGGGGATGCTGATATGGTACGTAGGCAATTGGAGTTTTTACCTGTAAAAAATACGAATGTGGTTGCCTTTATCTTGAAAGACAATGCAAATGGTGACTCATGGAAAAATATCATCGTAGCTTTGAACAGCCGTGCAGAGCCTGTCAAGTTGGACATTCCGTCGGGTAAATACACTGTAATCTGTAAGGATGGCAAAATAAACATGAAAGGCCTGGGACAGGTTTCAGGTGCTGAACTTATGGTACCGGCACGCTCTGCAATGATTATACATCAATAGAAAAAGGCTCAAAGAAGATTAATAAAGACTTTGTCGTACAGACTAAAACACATAATACGAATGGAAAAGACATGGAGATGGTTTGGGAGGAAAGATAAGATAACGCTTCCCATGCTTAGACAAATCGGGGTGGAAGGAATTGTGACCGCCCTTCATGATGTACCTAATGGTGAAATATGGACTTTGGAAGCTATTAAGAGTTTAAAAGATTACATTGAATCTTACCAATTGCGCTGGTCGGTGGTAGAAAGCCTGCCGGTAAGTGAAGCTATCAAATATGCCGGTCCTGAACGGGGTCAATTGATAGAAAACTACAAAGTAAGTCTGGCCAACTTAGGTAAAGCGGGTATCAAGACCGTATGCTATAATTTCATGCCCGTCATTGATTGGATACGTACCGATTTGGAACATCCTTGGGAGGACGGGACCAGTTCTTTGTACTTTGACAAGATCCGGTTCGCTTATTTTGATTGTATGATTCTTCAGCGTGAAGGGGCGGAGAAAGACTATACCGATTCGGAATTACAACAGGTGCGTGAATTGGATAAGACTATAACCGAAACCGAGAAAAACGAATTGGTCGATACCATTATAGTCAAGACGCAGGGATTTGTAAATGGTAATATAAAGGAGGGAGACCGGCATCCGGTAGCCATATTCCGCCGTCTTTTGTCTTTGTATGATGGGATAGACCGTGATGCCCTGCGTGAAAACTTACGTTATTTCTTGCAGGCTGTCATGCCGGTGTGTGATGAATATGGCATAAATATGTGCATTCATCCGGACGATCCCCCTTTCCAGGTATTGGGCTTGCCGCGTATTGTGACCAGTGAGGAAGATATCACCTGGCTCCTCCATGCGGTTGATAACTCGCATAACGGGCTGACATTCTGCGCCGGTTCGCTCAGTGCCGGATTGCATAACAACGTACCTTCGTTGGCACGTATGTTTGCGCACCGTACTCATTTTGTACATTTGCGCAGTACCAATGCATTTCCCAACGGGAATTTTATAGAAGCATCTCATTTGGGAGGGCGTGCTCATGTGATAGAGTTGATCCGTATTTTTGAGAAAGAGCGTCCGAGTGTCCCGATGCGTGTGGATCATGGGCGCATGATGCTGGATGATGCCGGCAAAGGATACAACCCGGGCTATTCGTTTCATGGCCGTATGATGGCTTTGGCTCAGATAGAAGGTATGATGGCGGTTATCAATGAGGAATCAAAACTTAAATCCTAGATTGACGTACATACTCACTTTATTGGCTCGGTTTGCATAGTTCAGTGATGCCTCTAAGGGCCCGAACATACTATCCAAACCGTAGCCGATACCGCAGCCGAACATGGTATCCTGTTCCAACAGATACCTCAGCTTGCTTGCACTCAGCGCATAATTTCCCGTTAGCGTCAGATAATGTACACTTCCCATCCGTTGGCGGAATTTCATGCTTCCTATCAGTAGCGTATTTCTCATTAATTCCACATTGTTTATTCCCACAAACGGTAGTTGTTGTTGCAGGAAGCGTCCTTGCACATCTCCACCCATTGCATTAAGTTTGGAATATGGAATATCTTTTCCTATCAGGAATCGGCCGTAAATGGCAGGCAGTATGGAGAATCTGCGTGTAACAGGAACCACTCCCTGGCAATAACCTTTTATGGCTGAAAAAGGGGCATGGCCGTCATATCCGGTAAAGTTGTCGGTATAAAGCGAATAAGAGGCTCTTGCCGATATGCCTTTGGTTGGGAAGTACGCCTTGTCGAAAGTCTCGTAATGCATTTGTGCGAAATAACTGAAGAAGTGTTCTGTTCCTACGTCAAAACCCTGATTGCCTTCCTGGTATAAAAATTTGTCATAGTCATACAATTCATACCTTAATCCGATAGCAAAACGCACATTCTTGTACCATACATCCGAGAATGACAGTTCCCCCAAATGGTAGCGGAAAGTGGAGTTATGTGACTTATCTCCATAACGATAGAAATTAATATCATTGTATTGAAACATATATGCCAGCCCGATATTCTTCAAAGGAGCCGGTTCAAATCCATAATCTATGCGCGCGGCATAACGTTTTCCCAGTCGTCCTGTCAAAGACAGCGTAGTGGGTACTTTTCCCCGGAAATTGCTGGTGACATTAATCAGCAGACTGGCTGTTTCTTCCGAATCAAAACGAATCCCTACGTTTAGTTTATTCTCATATTTCTTGCTTAGAAGGAAATGTAAATTATAGCCTCCGCCGGGGGCTTCGGGCAGATTATAAGTGGCGCTGGAATATTCCAGGTTAGAACACAATATGGCCGTTGCTTCTTCTATGCGGCGGATGCTTATTTCAGAATCCTCCTTTAAATCACAGCGTTTCAACAGCCATCGCTTGTCTTTCTCGTCCAGCCCGTCGAAAGTGATTTCTTTTATATACACTTTGCGGCTGGGGGAGTACGGATAGCTGGGAAGAGGTTTCGGCATATAGGTGCTGTCCAGACCCAGTTCCTGCTTCAGCTTCATTAAAGCACCTTCTTGTGCCAGTGCCGCTTCTTCTCCCCGACGGATCAGTGTATCCACTGCATTAGGTGTGAAGCTGGCAGCTGAATATCCTTCCACATTCACCTTGATATAAGCATTGGTCTCTTCCAGGTTCTTTTTATAAAGCTGTAATCCCATCAAGTTGATGAGCTGCCCCAAAATACTGCCGGCGCTATTCAGTTCGTTGGCAGGCTTCAAGTCACTTTGTACGTCTACTCCTATAATAATATCCGCCCCCATGGCACGCGCAACATTTACAGGGTAGTTATTTACCACACCTCCATCCACTAGAACCATACTGTCCAGCCGGACTGGAGTGAATACTCCCGGTATGGCCATACTAGCCCTCATGGCCGTAGCCAGTACACCCTTATGAAAATTTACCTCGTTGCCATTTACAATATTCTCGGAAACACAGGCGAAGGGAATAGGCAACTTGTTGAAATCGATGGAATCATGATATCCTACGGTCAGCTCGCTGAACAGGTTTGCCAAGTTTTGTCCCTTTATCAATCCTCCTATGGCTTGTGTTTTGGCATCTTTTCCGAATGGAAGAGAGAATACATACTTTTCAGCGGCCTCCCGTTCCGCCATATTTTGTTCACTGCGTGGTATTTTGTCACTCAGCAGAAAAGTCCAGTCTTGCCGGCGAACCATGCTGTCTAATTGTTCGGGAGTATAACCGATGGAGTAAAGTCCGCCTATGATTGATCCCATGCTGGTTCCTACTACATAATCTATGGGAATGCCGGCTTTTTCTATGACCTTTAAAGCACCTATATGTGCCATTCCTTTGGCTCCTCCGCCACTGAGAACTATACCCACCTTCTTTCGGGAGTGTGGTTGGGCTGTTATGTGAACGGAGATACAAAGTAACCCTGCTGCTATTAACAAGGTAGAGAATTTCATCTTTTTCATCTTACTATAAATCTAGTCTAAGTTAAAAAACAAAAACAGTGCAAAGATGGTTTAATCTTTCAGCTTTTACAAGTGCTGATTGTCACAGATATTGGTCTATTTTGCTGCTGAGATTTCAAAGATAAGAAATTGTACCGGAAAAAAGAATTTTGTATATCGCTTTTTTGTCGTACCTTTGTCTGTGTAACGAAAAAAGTATGGATAATTTTGCAGCAATAGACTTCGAGACGGCAAATAATGAACATACCAGCATATGTAGTGTGGGTGTGGTTATTGTGAGAAATGGTGAGATAGCCGATCGGTTCTACAGCCTCGTCCATCCTGAACCGGATTACTATTTGTATTGGAACACCCGTATTCATGGATTGACACAGGAAGATACTGCCCATGCTCCTGTTTTTTCAGAAGTATGGAAACAGGTTGCCCCTAAAATAGAGGGGCTTCCGCTAGTTGCGCATAACAAAGCCTTTGATGAGAGATGTTTGAAAGCTGTGTTCCGTACTTATTGTATGGATTATCCTGATTATGACTTTTATTGTACCTATCAGGCTTCCCGGAAGCTGAAAGGGTTGAGAAACCACCAGTTACATACAGTGGCCGGTTTTTTTGGTTTTGAATTGGAGAATCACCATCATGCGCTGGCTGATGCTGAGGCGTGTGCATGGATTGCCAGACAGATTCTGTGAGTTATAATTAAAGATTTATGATTTCTGAAACCCATGATACAAGAAGATACTTATAAAACCATTACAGACATTGCCGAAGGCATATATACGGAGAAACGGAGTAAATTTATAGCTATTGCCATTCCGGTACGTACCATAGAGGAAATAAAGCAGCATCTTGACGCGTATCAGAAGAAATATTACGATGCCCGTCATGTGTGTTACGCTTATATGCTGGGGCATGAAAGGAAGGATTTCAGAGCAAATGATAACGGAGAGCCTTCGGGTACCGCAGGAAAGCCTATTTTGGGGCAAATAAATTCCAATGAGTTGACGGATATCCTTGTTATAGTAGTCCGTTACTTTGGAGGTATAAAATTGGGAACCAGCGGACTGATTGTCGCTTACAAGGCCGCCGCTGCCGAAGCAATAGCTGCTGCTGATATAGTGGAAAGAACAGTGGATGAAGAAATCACCGTATCCTTTGAATATCCTTTTATGAATGATATCATGCGCATTGTGAAAGAGGACGAGCCTGCCATCTTGGAGCAATCGTATGATATGGATTGCCTGATGAGGCTCCGGATACGTAAATCCATGATGGGAAAACTCCGTGCACGTCTGGAGAAGGTGGAAACTGCCCGTATTATTGAATAACTCTGTCGGTACGTCGATATTTCTTTTGGTCATATTCACTGCGTTCACAGCAGATGAGAAGCATACAGAATGTGGCTGTAAAATGTATTCCCCATATCAAATGAAACATATTTGTAATATGAATGAAATGTTACAGATATACCGAACCTATATCTTTGCAGCCGTAAACAAAGAAAGTCACATTAATAAAAATGAGAAATACACTTGTAGCGTCTGCTTTTACAATGCTGAGTATTGCAACTGCTTCCGCACAGCTGACTATTCCTAAAGAATATTTGCCGGAAGTACATGGAACGATCCGCGGTAAATATGAACTTCAAACCACTAACGGAATGCAACGGTTCCAAGTACGTAACGCCCGTGTCAGTCTGGACGGGAAGGTTCTTCCGGTAATCGCTTATAAAGCTGAAATAGACTTGTCCGATGAGGGAAATATCAAGATGCTGGATGCATACGCCCGCTTTGTCCCCAATGATACATGGAATGTCACACTAGGACAGATGCGTGTGCCTTTCACCATAGACGCTCATCGATCTCCCCACCAACAATATTTTGCCAACCGTTCGTTCATAGCCAAACAGGTGGGGAATGTGCGTGATGTGGGGGCTACCGGAGCTTTCTCTTTAAAGGAGGGACTGCCGTTGAAACTGGAGGGCGGACTGTTCAACGGCTCCGGACTCACCAATCAGAAAGAGTGGCACAACACGTTGAATTATTCTGTTAAGCTTCAATTGATGCCGTGGAAAAATTATAACTTGACTTTGAGTACCCAGAAAATACATCCCGATAAAATCAGCATCTATATGTATGATATCGGTACTTACTACGAGTTTGATAATTGGCATATAGAAGCCGAATACCTTTATAAAACTTATGCGAAAAACTCATTTGATGATGTACATGCTTTCAACGCCTTTGTCAATTACGACTTGTTTATCAAGAAAGGTCTGTTTCAGAAAATTTCATTTTTAGGACGTTATGACAGTATGGGAGATCATAGTAACGGTAATGCGGATGAGGATGGTAAACTTTACATTACCGATTATTCCCGCCAGCGTGTGACTGGAGGTGTGACGTTAAGCTTTGGAAAGGCTTTTCAAGCGGATTTGCGTCTTAATTATGAAAAATATTTTTATGATAAACTTTCTTTGGCAAAGGAGTCTGAACAAGACAAGTTTGTTATGGAATTAATGGTACGGTTCTGAAAAAAGTAGGGCAAGTAGGGGACCCTACTTTTCCCGGAACTCACCGATATATCCGTGCTATCTTATCGGGAGACAAGCCTACCCCCATCTCTCTTTCATCATATCTTCCAGTTTCAGCAATTCATCCCTATACTGTGCAGCTTCTATAAATTCCAGCTTCTTGGCAGCTTCCTGCATCAGTTTCCGGGTACGTTCTATCGTTTTCTCCATCTGTGGCTTGGTCATATACTGAACAATCGGGTCGGCAGCCATTGTATTGGAAGATGGCTCAATATATGCCTTGGAGCCTTGAGTGGTTCCCGCCGCTTCGTTGCTGTTGTTGCCCAACAAGGCAGCATTACGCGCACGCTGTATTTGTTTGGGGGTGATTCCATGCTCTTCGTTATATGCCAGCTGTTTTTCGCGACGACGGTTGGTTTCGTCTATCGTTTTTTTCATGCTGTCCGTCATGCGGTCTGCATACATGATTACTTTTCCATTGATATTGCGGGCGGCGCGTCCTGCTGTCTGGGTCAGCGAACGGTGGGAACGGAGGAACCCTTCTTTGTCTGCATCCAGAATGGCGACCAAAGACACTTCGGGCAAGTCCAGACCTTCACGAAGCAAGTTCACACCCACCAGTACATCATAAACGCCCTGACGTAATTCATCCATAATCTTAACGCGTTCCAAAGTGTCCACATCGCTGTGGATGTAGTTGCAGCGGATGTCATTGCGCAGCAGATATTCGGTCAATTCTTCTGCCATGCGTTTGGTGAGCGTGGTCACCAGTACACGTTCTTCTTTCTCGATGCGTTGCTGTATCTCTTCCATCAGGTCATCAATCTGATTCAGACTGGGGCGTACTTCAATTACCGGGTCCAGCAGTCCGGTAGGACGGATAACCTGTTCAACGATAATGCCTTCACTTTCCACCAATTCATAATCGGCAGGTGTAGCACTGACATAAATCACTTGCTTGGCCAGTTCCTTGAACTCTTCAAATTTTAGAGGGCGGTTGTCAAAAGCCGACTCCATCCGGAAACCATATTCCACCAAATTGGTTTTTCTGGCCCGGTCACCACCATACATGGCACGTATTTGCGGTACGCTGACATGGCTTTCGTCTATTACAATCAGGAAATCATCCGGAAAAAAGTCCAGCAGACAGTAAGGACGGGTACCTGCATTACGCCCGTCAAAGTAGCGGGAATAATTTTCTATGCCCGAACAGTGCCCCAGTTCGCGAATCATCTCCATATCGTATGTCACGCGCTCATAGAGTCGTTTCGCCTCATACATTTTTCCTTCCTCCTCGAATTTGGCCACCTCTTTCGTCAAGTCGTCCTCAATCTGATGAATAGCTCTCAACTGGCTCTCTTTGGTGGTCATAAAAAGATTGGCCGGATAAATTTTGTATTCATCAAAAGTAGCCAGACGGATTCCCGAAACAGGGTCGATCTCTTCAATGGCATCAATTTCGTCGTCCCAAAACATAACCCGGAGGAGATTGTCGCTATATGCCAGGTAAATGTCTACCGTGTCACCTTTTACGCGGAAATTCCCGCGATTCAGCTCTATATCGTTACGCACATACAGGCTGTCCACCAAACGGCGTAAAAATACATTTCTGTCCAGCAGTTTGCCTTTTTTTATCTCAATTACATTATTATAGAAATCCGACGGGTTCCCCATACCGTAGATGCAGGACACGGAAGACACCACCACCACGTCCTTCCGTCCCGACAGCAGGGCAGAGGTGGCAGCCAGCCGCAATTTGTCAATCTCTTCATTAATGGCCAGATCCTTTTCTATATAGGTGTCGCTGGACGGCAGGTATGCTTCCGGCTGGTAATAGTCATAATAAGATACATAGTATTCCACTGCATTGTTGGGAAAGAAACTCTTGAACTCTCCGTATAACTGGGCCGCCAATGTTTTGTTATGGCTTAATATCAAGGTGGGTTTATTGATGTTTTTAATTACATTTGCAATCGTGAAAGTCTTGCCGGACCCGGTAACCCCCAATAAAGTTTGTGCGGGGACTCCTTCCAGCACTCCCTCGGTTAGCTGGGCGATAGCTTCCGGTTGGTCGCCGGTGGGTTGGTATTCGGAAATCAATTCAAAATTCATAAATAGTATGTTTAGTTTAATGAGATGTAAAAATACAGTTATTTCCTTAGATATTATCTATTCATCTCTAAAAAATAGACTCTTGTCGACTTTTTAGCATTTAAAAACATGGAAATATTGCATTATTCGGTGGAAAGGCGTAAATTTGCGCAATTATTTGAATAAGATGAAAAAATATATCATTATAGCTCTTGTCTCCGGTACGGTTCTAACGTCTTGTGGAGAGTATAACAAAGTTTTAAAAAGCACGGACTACGAATACAAGTACGAAGCGGCCAAAAGTTACTTTGGCAAAGGGCAGAATACTAAGGCGGCCACCATTCTGGAGGAATTGATTACCATCATGAAGGGAACGGATAAGGCTGAGGAATCACTTTATATGTTGGGTATGACCTACTATAATCAGGGTGACTTCATCACAGCTTCGCATTATTTCACCACTTATTATAATACTTATCCGCGTGGGGTCTATACGGAACAGGCCAGATATTTTTCAGGAAAAGCATTGTTCTTGGATACTCCGGAACCTCGTTTGGACCAGTCGAGCACCTATAAAGCTATTCAGGAGTTGCAGATGTTTATGGAATATTTCCCAACCAGTAGCCGTCGGCAGGATGCACAGCAAATGATTTTTGATTTGCAGGACAAGCTGGTGATGAAAGACTATCTGGCTGCGAAATTGTATTATGATTTGGGTTCTTATACAGGAAACAGTACTTATAGTACTACCGGTAACAATTATTTGTCTTGTATCGTTACGGCTCAGAATGCTTTGAAAGACTATCCTTATACCAAGATGCGCGAAGATCTTTCTATCTTGGTCTTGCGTGCTAAATATGATATGGCGAAAGCGAGTGTGGAGGAAAAGAAAGAAGAGCGTATGCGTGAAACGATAGATGAATATTATTCTTTCAAGAACGAGTTTCCTGACAGCAAGTATACTAAAGAAGTGGAGAGCATCTACAAGGATGCCAATAAGTATGTAAAAGAATTTAATGAATAAAACTAAATAAGAAATTATGGATTACAAAAAGACAAACGCTCCAAGTAATACTGTTACCCGTGACATGATGGATTTATGTGCAGACACAGGTAACATTTATGAAACTGTTGCTATCATTGGCAAACGCGCCAACCAGATTAGTGTTGAGATGAAGAATGATCTTTCAAAGAAATTGCAGGAGTTTGCCTCATACAACGATAACCTGGAAGAAGTCTTTGAAAATAGAGAGCAGATCGAGATCTCACGTTATTACGAAAAGCTTCCGAAACCGACATTGATCGCTGCTCAGGAATATGAAGAAGGCAAGGTTTATTTCCGTAATCCTGCTAAAGAAAAAGAGAAACTACAGTGATTCTTCATTTGGGGTTGTGCAAAAGGTCTTTACCACAGATTACACAGATCGTTCTATTTTGATACATGAGTCATTTCGTGTGGAAACTGTATCAATCTGAGTAATCTGTGGTACATTTTGATGCACCTCACATTATATTAGCCCTGTTATGCTGAACGCAGTGAAGAATCTGATAACCATTCACTTTGTGTTTTCAGGTTTTTCACTGCGTTTAGAATGATAGGTTGTATGATTAAAATTAAAGAGACTATGATACAACGCATTCAATCTGTTTATTTACTTGTTGTTACCATCTTGATTATTATTTGCCTGTGTAGTCCCGTAGGTTCATACATAGGAAGTGATTATAGTGTTTCCGCTTTAACAAATCTGTGTCTTACTATGGCGGATGGTACTAAAGATTATGCTCCATGGGCCTTGTTTGTGATTTTGCTGGTTGTTGCGGTTCTTGCTTTCGGCACTATCTTCTTGTTTAAAAAACGCATGTTGCAAATTCGTCTGACTATTTTCAGCACCATTTTGTTGATCGGGTATTATGCCACGTTGGTCACTTTTATTTTTATGTTGAAAGAAGAGTCAATGACATTTTCTCTTTCATGGACTGTATGTCTGCCGTTGGTTGCCATCATTTTGAATTGGCTTGCCATCCGCGCCATTGGTAAGGATGAGGTATTGGTTAAAGCATACGACCGTTTGAGGTAAGCTGAGGGAATATTATGATATAAAAAGCCTGCAAGATCCATCTTGCAGGCTTTTGTTGTTATGAGAGAGAGTGGAACGCGGACTATTTGCAGAATAAAATCTTTTTTTTATTTAGTAATATCTATCAGATAACTCAGCCGTATGCCTATGAATGAATGGGCTGATCTTTCGAAAAAATCTCTTTTCGAATTCTTGTAAAAGTCGCTCAATCCCATGTAGTAACGTCCTTCCAGCAGGAAATGTCCGATACCGGTACTTACTTCCAGACCGGCGCCGGCTGTGATACCATAATCGAATTTATTCTCTACCTCTTTACCGTGTTCCGGTCTTGTTGTAGAAGTAGTCCAGTTTATCTTTTCGTTGTCACCCAGGAAAAAGCCGATTTGTGGTCCTGCATTGAAAAAGACCTTCACTCCCCGGTTCAATGCATCCTTGCCGAATGCCAGATGTGCCATGAAAGGGATTTCCAGATAATTCATGGTACGGCTGTAAGAATTGCCGGAATCGTCTTCTATCTTTTCGTCCCATCCGCGTTGTGAATAGTTTATTTCCATTTGTACGCCACACATCATCTTGAAATATTTCTCGGACATATATCTCATGGTAACCCCCATAGACATGGTGTTCAAGGTGTTCAGTTTGATTTTCGGGTTGAAACTGACGGAACTCATGTTCAGACCACCATTGATGCCGACGGCAAAATTATGACGTTCTTCACCCAACTGTGCAGCTGCCGGCAATGCAAAGAGCAATGTCAGTACAAGCAGCCCGAATTTCTTATACTTTTCCATTATTCAAAATCAAGTTTAATCAGTTCAAAGTCCTTGGTAAAATGAACGAAGAACACTTTGCGATTGATAAATCCACCCCAGTTGTTTACGCGTTCAAATTTAAATCCGGTCTGGATAGGGGTGACAGCCACCTTGTCCAGTTTGTCTTCCAGTTTGTTGCCGTATTGGGACAGGCCCTTCAGGAAGAAATATCCTGTATCGAATCCCAGCATACCATATTTAGGGAATGAGTTGAGCATATCCTTGCTGTACCATTTGCGGTAAGCCGATGAGAACTGAACGGCTTCCGGAAATAAATTGTTTGTGTAAAACGAAGAATAGAAATAGGTGTCCAGTTCATAGAAACTGGCCAGATGGTCGTTGGTATAGGTCTGCCATTCCGGATAGCCGAATAACTGCATACGGTAGTCGGGATTGTCACGGGAGGTCACAATCAGTTGTGGTAACAGTTTTATCAATGCCACGTTGGTGCCGGAAGTCGGGATGAATACATTATCCATACTATGGTTCATCGCGGCTTTCAATGATTCCGGAGTAATATTTTCCCCTTTTAATTCGGTAAAAGGAATGCGTTTGTTTTTTAACTCCTCTTTCAGCCCTTTTATAAAATCCACTTTGTCTTTATCACCATCTTCTGCATCCAGGAAGATAACATTGGCGGTTGTAAACTTGCGGGTAAAATGCTCATAAACTTCCGAATATAAATAAGATTGGGGAGTATTTATCTGATAGATGGCGGGATTGTTGAAAACTTCATTCCCTTTGGAGGTAAAAGGTACTACCAGCCGGATATTGTTTTTCTTGGCAAATTCTGCAACCGGTTTCACCTGGTCGGGATAAGCTGGGCCGAAGATAATATCCATGCTCTTCAATTCACTTCTATCCAGAATGTTCTTGATGGAAGAAGTATTGTTATGGGTGTCGTATGAGTACAGGTCGATGGATACTCCTTTTTCCTTCAAGCTGTCTACTGCCATCAGGAAGCCTTCATAGTATTCCACCATACGTGTCTGTTCGTCACGGTTGCCCTTACCGTCTGTCATGAATGGCAGCATTACGGCAGCTTTGATGGTAGATATTTTGCGTGCCTCCTTCTTGCTTTCATTAAACAGCTGGTCATCCGTGGGAATTACGGCAGGCGTATTATTCACAGGTGTTTCGGTCTTTGTATCCTTAGGATATGGAATACAAAGGAACTTTCCTTTTTTCAGTTTTTCGGTACGCAGTTCAGGATTGGCGGCAATCAGTTCGGCTTCTGTGATGCCATACAGGCGGCTGATGCTGAATATGGTTTCCTTGCGTTCCACTTTATGCATGTCCCTGCAATTGGGTTTCAGTGGGGTGGAAGTGGTGACCGGCTTGGTAGTCTGTGCAGCTTTCACCTCGTTCATAATTATCTCCTCGCTGTCCGTTACTTTGGCGGGAATTACGATAACCTGTCCGATACGGAAATTCTCCGCGCTCAGCCCGGGATTTGCCTGGCAGATGCGTTGTGCGGTTACTCCATAGCGTTGTGTCAGCTTGTACAAGGTTTCACCCGACTGGATGGTATGGAACATCTGCTGTTCCGTTCCGCTGTTCTTTTGTGGAATCTTCAATGTTTCACCGGTTTTAATTTTCTGGTCACTGCCGGGGTTCATTTTAACGATGTCACCGGTAGTGACATTATACATGCTGGCTATGGAATAAAGACTTTGCCCTTTGGTGATGGTGTGCAGGAAATAGCCGGAAGACTGTGTTTGAGCCATCATTCCGGTGCTGCTGGCAGACAAGGCTGCGATAAGATATAATGCTCGAATAAATTTCATTTGCAGTGTGTTGATTAAACTGAGTGGCAAAAGTACAAAAAAAACTGTTTTATTCACATTATATAGAAAGAATAGAAAATATTATTAGGCTTTTTAATTAAATATTTCGTCGGGAAGCATTAATTTTGCAAAGATTACGCAGAGTAAGAAGACTATGAGTGAAGAAAAAGAACTGATTAATGTATACGGTGCCCGTGTACATAACTTGAAAGATATAGATGTTGAAATTCCACGGAACAGCCTGACGGTGATAACCGGATTGAGCGGAAGCGGTAAATCGTCCTTGGCATTCGATACCATCTTCGCCGAAGGGCAGCGGAGATACATTGAGACCTTTTCCGCATACGCCCGTAATTTCCTGGGAGGGTTGGAGCGGCCGGATGTGGATAAGATTACAGGACTCAGTCCGGTAATTTCCATCGAACAGAAAACGACAAACAAGAATCCCCGCTCTACCGTGGGGACTACGACAGAGATATACGATTATCTCCGTTTGCTCTATGCCCGTGCAGGAGTTGCTTATTCTTATCTTTCGGGAGAGAAAATGGTGAAATATACCGAGGAACAGATCATCGGCCTGATTCACCGGGATTATCAGGGTAAGAAGATATTTATGCTTGCCCCGTTGGTACGTACCCGTAAGGGACATTACAAAGAACTTTTCGAGCAAGTGCGCAAGAAAGGTTATCTGTATGTCCGCGTGGACGGCGAGGTGCGCGAGATTGTACACGGCATGAAGCTGGACCGTTATAAAAATCATGATATAGAAGTTGTGATAGATAAGTTGGTCGTATCGGAAAAGGATGACAAACGGCTGAAACAGAGCGTTGCCACTGCCATGCAGCAGGGTGAGGGGCTGATTATGATTTATGACGCCGATACCCGGGAGGTGCGCCATTACAGCAAGCGGTTGATGTGTCCTGTTACCGGACTGTCTTATAAAGAACCTGCTCCTCATAATTTTTCGTTTAACTCTCCGCAGGGAGCTTGCCCCCGTTGTAAGGGGCTGGGGTATGTGAATCTGATTGATGTGGACAAAGTGATTCCCGACAGGAATCTTTCCATTTACGAAGGAGCCATCGTGCCTTTGGGCAAATATAAAAATGCCATGATTTTCTGGCAGATAGAGGCGTTGCTTGAAAAATATGATTTTACGATCAAGACGCCGGTCAAGGATATGCCGGATGATGCGATAGACGAAATACTCTATGGCTCGGATGAGCGTATCAAGATAAAGAGCACCTTGATTCATACCTCTTCCGATTACTTTGTAACTTATGAAGGGATTGTGAAGTACATCCAGATGATGCAGGAGAAAGATGCGTCGGCCACTGCTCAGAAGTGGGCGGAACAGTTTGCCAAGACCGATGTTTGTCCCGAATGCAAGGGCGCGCGTCTGAACAAGGAGGCGTTGCATTTCCGTATCCATGACAAGAACATTTATGAACTGGCAAGCATGGATATTAACGAACTGTATGACTGGTTGCAACAGGTCGATTCTTTTTTGGAAGACAAGCAGCGCATGATTGCCGCCGAGATTTTGAAGGAGATCCGTACCCGTCTTAAGTTTTTGTTGGATGTGGGACTGGATTATCTTTCACTGAACCGCACCTCGGTATCCCTTTCGGGAGGCGAGAGCCAGCGCATCCGTCTGGCAACTCAAATCGGCTCCCAGCTGGTGAACGTGCTTTATATTCTGGATGAACCGAGTATCGGATTACACCAACGGGACAACCTCCGCCTTATCAACTCTTTGAAGAAGTTGCGTGACACAGGTAACTCTGTCATCGTGGTGGAGCATGACAAGGATATGATGCTGGCGGCAGACTATGTGGTTGATATGGGACCGAAGGCGGGCCGCCTGGGAGGCGAGGTAGTGTTTCAGGGGACTCCGAAACAAATGCTTCAGACAGGAACGCTTACTTCTAAGTATTTAAACGGACAGATGAAGATAGAGATACCGGCCGAACGCCGCCCCGGTAACGGGAAATCCTTATGGCTGAGAGGGGCGAAGGGGAACAACCTGAAGAATGTGGATGTGGAATTTCCTTTGGGAAAACTCATTTGTGTCACAGGGGTGTCCGGCAGTGGTAAATCCACGCTGATAAACGATACCTTGCAGCCCATCCTGTCACAGCATTTCTACCGTTCTTTGCAGGAACCTCTGCCCTATGACAGTGTGGAGGGACTGGACTATATAGATAAGGTGGTGAATGTGGACCAGTCGCCGCTGGGTAGGACACCGCGTTCCAATCCGGCCACCTATACAGGGGTATTCTCGGATATCCGGAATCTGTTTGTCGGTCTGCCCGAAGCGAAGATCCGTGGCTATAAGCCGGGGCGTTTCTCGTTCAATGTAACCGGAGGACGCTGCGAGGCTTGCGGTGGTAACGGATACAAGACCATCGAAATGAATTTCCTGCCCGATGTGCTAGTGCCTTGCGAGGTTTGTCACGGCAAACGATACAACCGCGAGACGCTGGAAGTGCGCTATAAGGGTAAATCCATAGCCGATGTACTGGACATGACCATCAATCGTGCTGTAGAGTTCTTTGAGAATGTGCCTCAGATTCTGAATAAAATCAAAGTGCTGCAAGAGGTGGGGTTGGGATATATTAAACTGGGACAGCCCTCCACCACCTTGTCGGGCGGAGAGAGCCAGCGTGTGAAACTGGCTACGGAATTGTCCAAGCGTGATACCGGAAAAACGATGTATATTCTGGATGAGCCTACTACCGGGCTTCATTTCGAAGATATCCGTGTGCTGATGAATGTACTGAACAAACTGGTGGAAAAAGGCAATACCGTTCTGGTTATCGAACATAACCTGGACGTTATCAAACTGGCGGATTACATCATCGATATGGGTCCCGAAGGCGGACGGGGCGGAGGACAGGTACTTGCGGCCGGAACTCCCGAGGAAGTGGCCGAAAGCAAAAAAGGATATACCCCGAAGTTTATAAAAGAAGAATTGGAAAATTAACCGGCATACCAGCAATGAAAGAGAAGATAGCTAAAACCAACGTAGCCCGTCTGCTTGATAAAGCCAAGATAGCATACGAGCTTATTCCATACGAAGTAGACGAGAATGACCTCAGCGCCGTTCACGTTGCCGCCAGTTTGGGCGAGAACATAGAACAAGTCTTCAAGACTTTGGTGCTTCATGGGGATAAATCTGGATATTTTGTCTGTGTCATACCCGGCGAGCACGAGGTAGATTTAAAAATGGCGGCAAAAGTCTCAGGTAACAAGAAATGCGACCTGATCCCCATGAAAGAGTTGCTTCCCCTGACAGGATATATCCGGGGAGGATGTTCTCCCATCGGCATGAAAAAACATTTCCCCACCTATATACACGAGACTTGCATCACATTTCCATTTATTTATATCAGTGCCGGTATCCGCGGATTACAGATAAAAATAGCTCCCGATGACCTGATAAAAGAAACGAAAGCAGAGATTTGTTCCCTTTTCACCGAATAAATATGCCAAAAAGAGTCACATTTGTGGCTCTTTTTTTTTCAGATAGACTAAAAGTTATATCTTTGCAAAAAAAGAATACTAACTATTAATTAAATCTTTATCAACTATGTTTGAAGGACAGCCTAAAGGCTTATACGCATTAGCTCTCGCCAATACCGGCGAACGCTTTGGTTATTACACCATGCTTGCTATTTTCACTCTCTTCCTGCAAGCGAAATTCGGCTTTACAGCCGCCACGACGTCAACAATCTTTGCCAGTTTCCTGGCAGGAGTGTATTTCATGCCGCTGATCGGAGGTATTCTGGCTGATAAATTCGGTTATGGCAAGATGGTTACTACCGGTATCGTTATCATGTTTGCCGGTTATGTCTTGCTGGCTATCCCGATGGCAACTAATATCGGATTGTATTCCATGTTCGGCGCTCTTGCCCTGATTGCTTTGGGAACCGGACTTTTCAAGGGAAATCTGCAAGTAATGGTAGGTAATCTGTATGATGCTCCCGAGTATAGTGCGAAACGTGATACCGCTTTCAGTTTGTTCTATATGGCAATCAACATCGGCGCCCTGTTCGCTCCGACTGCCGCTACTGCCATGACCAACTATGTGTTGGGCAAAGCAGGTTTCAGCTATGTACCCCAGATACCTTCTTTGGCACACCAGTTCCTTGACGGTACGATAACGGCTGAAGGTGAGGCCACACTGACTGCCATGCAGAGCGCACAGAATTTCACAGGAAGTATGGCCGATTTCTGTACTACCTATATTGATAAATTGTCTGAAGCCTATAATTATGGTTTCGGTGTAGCTTGTATCTCACTGGTTGCCTCTATGGCTATTTATGTTATTTTCCGTTCTACATTCAAACATGCCGATTACAACTCCAAGCAGGCTAAACCGGCCAATGTACACGAAGAAGAGCTGACTCCTGCACAGACCAAAGAACGCATCGTCGCTTTGTTGCTGGTATTCGCTGTGGTTATTTTCTTCTGGATGGCATTCCATCAGAACGGTCTTACCATGACCTTCTTCGCCCGTGACTACACGGCACATGAGGTAACCGGTCTGGATCGCCTTGGCTTCAGCGTATGGAATCTGGCTCTGCTTATTGTAACCGTTTATGCAGGTTTCTCACTGTTCCAGTCCAAGACAGGCAAGGGCAAATTGATTTCAGGCGTTATTGCTACCTTGGCTCTTGTGGTTTTAGGAGTCAATTATGGTACTATGGACCCTACATTGCCTATTCTTCCTCAGATTTTCCAACAGTTTAACCCCTTCTTCGTAGTAGCTCTGACTCCGGTATCACTGGCTGTATTCGGTTCGTTGGCAAAGAAAGGAAAAGAGCCATCAGCTCCGCGTAAAATCGGTATCGGTATGGTGATTGCCGCAGTAGGTTTCATGCTGTTGGCGTTTGGCTCATTCGGTCTGCCTACTCCTGCAGAAGTAGAAGCGAACGGTATTGCCGAAAGTGCATTGGTTTCACCCAACTGGCTGATTTCAACTTATTTGGTATTGACTTTTGCTGAATTGTTCCTGTCACCGATGGGTATCTCGTTTGTTTCCAAAGTAGCTCCTCCCAAGTATAAAGGTGCTATGATGGGACTTTGGTTCGTAGCTACTGCTATCGGTAACTATCTGGTGGCTATCATCGGTTATTTGTGGGGCGATATGCAGTTGTGGATGGTATGGAGTGTATTGATCGTATGTTGTTTGCTTTCTGCATTGTTCATCTTCTCTATCATGAAGAAATTGGAAAAGGTTGCGAAATAATTCATGCCTTATATAGATTAAAAAAGGAAGCCCGCTTGATTTGCAAGCGGGCTTCCTTTTTTGTAATTTAGCGCGAATCCTCAGGCTTACGTTAAATTACAGAAAAAAGATACGAAAACAGGAACGCTCATGTCAATCAGTATTCCGTGGAATATGGCTAAGGGAATCATGTCTTTTCCCGAATAGCGTGTGATGGATGGCAGCAATACATCCATCGAGTTCACTCCGGCAGCCGAGATAGGGGCCAGCTGTCCAAAGTATTTCCGTATGAGCGGAGCGCCGAGTAAGGCCATCATTTCCCGGAAAATATTGGCCAGTAATGCAATGGTTCCCAATTCGGTGGCCAGTTGTAACCCGATAGACGGTTCCTTGAACTGTGTGATCAGGATGGAGGAAAGCGAATAATAGGCAAAGCCGCTACCCACCGCCATACAGTCGAATACACTCCATTGGCTTAATAGCAGGCTGGCAAGTGCCGAGAAAAGCAAGGTTCCCGTAATGGTAGCTATCGGCACCAGGAGCATTTTCAACCGTAAGCTTTTAATCAGTTCTTTCAATTTCTTATTGCTGCCTATGCTGATTCCTACTTGTAACATCAGTGCATAAAGCACATACATGGAAACAGAGTGCATGTCATACTGGAAATTATTGACAGCTCCAATCATACATCCTGCACAAAAAAATGCGACAACAACCAAACTACCTTTCATTGTTTGCCTCCTTTCTTAAAAAACAGATGAAATACCAGGAAGGAAGCTAGCATACTGCCCAAAATGCTTAATGTAGCCAATATAGCCGCCTGCCATCCGAATCTACCTAAATTGTTAATGATTAAGCTGTTGGAGCCGATGGAGATTCCCAAAACAAACAGCAGCAGGAAGATAGTGAGTGAGGTACTCTTTTCTATCTTTTGTAAAAACTGTAAGTTGCGCAATACATATCCTATACCGATACCAACAAACATAATAGATATAATAGTAAACATAGCAATCAATTTTTTAAAAGTAACACATATATAACCAGGTGGTTTTATCAGATAAAACCATCATGCAGTCTGTCTTTCATCAAGTACACATGGGGTAGGCCGGATGAAAGTTTGGTAATTAAATGAAGGGTGAGATGGGGGATTTAAATAAATCCACTGAACCAATGTACGTGCACGATGAAATGCTTCCGCAGAGCTTTATTTCCCCGTGTAAGACAATGTATGCTGTATGTAGTTTGTAATTGGTTCATATCAATCGTTCATTTGCGGTGCAAAGATAAGTCTTTTGTGCATATTTTCAAAATAAATATTCATAAATCTTCTTCTGTTACCTCTATCCGAATACATCGTGTCTTTTAATATAGGATCATTTATTGGGAATTTATCTCCGAATTCTGGCGATAAAAAATATTCATGAATTGCAGGGGGAGAAGAACTTTATCTTTTCTTGAGAATTATACTTTTTTATTGAATTGAATATGCTATGTAAGTATTTGTATACTAGTTGTTTATATTTGTTTGAGATAAAAATGAAGATAATGTCATAATTGGTGGCAATTATCTATACACCCTATTGATATTTTTTGTTTCTTTGTAATCTATTTATATACTAACACACCAAAGGAATGGATTACACCGAACAGTTTATCCGGCTGAATTGCAGCTTGATGTCAGATTACAAAATGATGAAGCTGAATGCCGAAATGAAATGCATGGGAATAGGATTATATATTCAAATGATATTGTTCCTGCGAAGGCAACAGGAATACAAACACGATTTTAACGAGTTGGATTTGTTGGCTGAACAATGGGGGGCTACAGTGGAAAATTTGCAGCATCTCATTAAAGACTTTAACTTGTTCGTCATAACGGAGGACGGATATTTCCGATGCCTGTATCTGGATGAGGTGATGGGTTATCAGAATAAGCTTTCGGAGCAACGTGCAGCCGCCGGTAGCAAAGGCGGAAGAAGCAGCAAGAAAAAGACTGCGCAAATAGCTGAAAAAGTAATCACTTCTACTGTGCTGGTGGCAGCAGATAAAGAAGCGGATGACGAAGCAAACAATAAGGAAAACGGTGCAAAATGCATGAAAAATACGATTGAAAAAAGTGATGATGAAAATATAGCCGAAAATACGATTCAATATATTGATAATGAATGTGTTAATGAGTGTTCGCAAGCAAGCGTTAAGCAAAACTTTATAAGAGAAGAAAAGAATAGAGAAGAGAAGAAAAAGAAAGATGATGTAAACATCATACAAAGAAACATCGACGTCGACGGAAAAATTGCTGTTGTTGCTGAACTTTTCAGAAACATAGAATTTACACCTCGGTGGAAACGCTATATCAATGAGGCTTTCCCCGTCCGGACTCAGGCGGCTACAGCGCGTATGATGTCGGTTCTGGAAGAAAGGGGAATTGGACCACCCAAGAAAAACTACGCGTCACATGGATTGCTGAGAGTTATTGACCACTAAGTATCCGCCGTTAACTACGGAGAATAGATATAGATCTTACACGTGCAAGATGCTATATCTTACAGCTGTAAGATTATATATCTTTCGCCTTCATCGTCTGGATGTTGCAGATGGATTCAGCCGGGCTGTCGGTGGCGGAATATAACCGCCTGCCCTTGTTTTCACGAGTATCGTTTGGGATATCTCAAAAAAATGCTCAGCAGAGCAAATACTCCGATAGCTACCGGATAATACAAGTATTCGATGATGCTCAGAGGAGAAAGGGAAGCCAGCTTGGCGGCAATCAGCATTTGCGCTCCGTAAGGGATGATGCCCTGGATGACACACGAGAAAGTATCCAGGATACTTGCACTCTTGCGTTTGTCCACCCTGTAACGGGTAGCGATGTCGTTGGCCAATGGTCCCACTGTGATGATGGCTATCGTATTGTTGGCTGTACAGAAATTGGCGATGCTCACCAAAGCTGCGATGCAAAGTTCGGCTCCGCGTTTGCTGTTGACATGTTTGGTCAGTTTTTGGATAATATAGTCCACTCCGCCGTTAAAGCGGATCAGTTCCAGCATACCGCCTGCCATCAGGGTGATGATGATGAGTTCGCCCATTCCGGTGATTCCTGTGCCCATGGAGCCAAGCCAGTCGAACAGGCTGATACTGCCTGTGAGCAGGCCGATCACTCCCGTTGTGGCGATGCCCAGTATCAGTACGAGTGCTACATTCATCCCTGCTATGGCGGTTCCCAGCACAACCAGATAGGGGAGGACTTTGATCCATTCCACCGACTGGATGTCATGGGTGGTCATCACGTCCATTCCCCTGAAGATGTAGTAGCCGAAAACCATCAGGGCGGCCGGAAGGGCTATCATGAAGTTCACCCGGAACTTGTCACGCATGGCGCATCCTTGGGTGCGGGTGGCGGCGATAGTAGTATCCGAAATGAACGAAAGGTTGTCGCCGAAGAAGGCTCCTCCCACCACGATACCCGCCATGAAGGCCAGGTTCATATCGGTTTTATCCGCAATGCCTGCTACCACGGGGACTAATGCCACGATGGTTCCTACCGAGGTTCCGATGGAGAGCGAGATGAAACAGGCGGCCAGGAAGATGCCTGCCAGCAGCAGATGGTCCGGCAGCAGAAGAAGCGTAAGATTCACGGTTGCGTCAATGGCCCCGATATCTTTGGCGCTTTGGGCGAATGCGCCTGCCAGGATGAAAATCCAGATCATCAGCATGATATTCTTGTTGGCTGCGCCGATGGAATATTGCAGCATGCGCTCGTTCAGGCTCAGCCCTTTGGGGATGCATACTGCATAAACCGAAGATGCCATGAAAGCAACCGTGATGGGGACTTTATAAAAATCATCTACGATGATAGATGTCACCAGATACAGACATAGAAATACCAGTAATGGACTGAGTGCCCATAAGCTGGGTTTATTTGTTATTGGGGTTAATTTTTCACCGTTCATGAATTTGTATTTTATAAAATGAGGTGCAAAGTTACAAAAAGACTTGTTTTATAACAATATATGCGAGAAAAAGGTCACAGCCCCACCTTCGTAATAAGAAAGGCAGGGCTGTAAGGGTATTGGGAAAGTTGAGTATAAGATTGGATTATAGTGTCACGCCTGTCTTGAAGATAGCGATTTCACGATAATTCTTCTTTTCATTATTTACCGGTTCTCCGCTGGCAACCCGGATGATATAGTCTATAAAACGCTCGCAAGTCTTTTCCATCGGTTCGTTTTCTACGATGACTCCGGCATTGAAATCAATCCATCCCGGTTTGTTTTTAGCCAGAGTGGAGTTGGTAGAGATCTTCATGGTGGGAACAAACGTACCGAACGGAGTACCGCGGCCGGTAGTGAAGAGCACCATGTGACAACCGCAAGAGGCGAGGGCGGTAGCCGCTACCAAGTCGTTGCCCGGTGCGGAAAGCAAGTTCAAACCTTTCACTTTCAGGCGGTCACCATAGCCCATAACGCCGTCAACGTATGCCTTGCCGCATTTCTGGGTACATCCCAGCGCTTTGTCTTCCAAGGTGGAGATACCACCTGCCTTGTTGCCTGGTGACGGATTTTCGCCCACAGGTTCGCCGTGTGACAGGAAATATTCCTTAAAATCATTAATCAGATGTACGGTCTGTTCGAACAACTCCTTAGTGCGGCAGCGGTTCATTAGGATCGTTTCCGCACCAAACATTTCGGGAACCTCTGTCAGTACCGAAGTACCACCCTGAGCAATCAGGAAGTCAGAGAACATGCCCAGCAACGGATTGGCGGTGATCCCTGAGAAACCGTCCGAACCACCGCATTTCAAACCTACACGTAATTCAGACAGAGGAACGTCCTCGCGTACATCGGCTTTGGCCTTGGCATACAGCTCACGCAGAATCTTCATGCCTTCTTCAAATTCATCCCCCACTTTTTGAGTTACCATAAATTTCACGCGGTCTGTGTCATAATCACCCAAAAACTCGCGGAAAACATCCGGCTGGTTGTTCTCGCAACCCAGACTGACAATCAGTACGGCTCCTGCATTGGGATGCAGAATCATGTCGCGGAGAATTTTCTTGGTATTCTCGTGGTCATCACCCAACTGCGAACAGCCATAGTTGTGAGGAAAAGCCATGATGGCGTCCACGCCTTCACCGTTGGTTTCGCGGCGTAACGCTTCGGCCAGTTGGCCGATGATACCATTTACACAACCCACGGTAGGGATAATCCATACCTCGTTACGGATCCCCACATCACCGTTCTTGCGGCGGTATCCTTTGAACGTCAGGTCTTTCTTCGGGATATTGAGGTCTACGCTGACCGGATTGTAGGTATAATCCAACAGACCGGCAAGATTAGTCTTTATCTGATTTTCGTTAATCCAGTGTCCTTGTTCCACGGCGGTCAGGGCATGGCCGATGGGGTAGCCATACTTGATGATGTTCTCGCCCTGGGCGAAATCTTTCAGTGTCACCTTATGGCCGGCGGGCACGTCTTCTTTCAAAGTGATGACATGACCATCTACCGTGATGGTTTCGCCTGCTTTTAAATCCGAGATAGCCACCACTACGTTATCAGCCGGATTAATTTTCAAATACTTTGTTTCCATTTCTATTTTTAGTTATTAGATTTACTTTTTATGTGCGTCCAGATAGAAATCCACATTCTCCACCGCAAGCAGGGTGATAGGCATATAGTTACATTGCTTCACCTCTTTTTTGAATATCAGGTGGTTGCACAGGCTCTCTACGCCGCTGTATCCTTGTGCGGTAGGTTGCTGCGCGATCAGGAAATCTACAGCACCCTCTTTCAGACAAGAGACGTTCCGGCGTAACAAATCGTACCCAATCAGTTTGAAATTTTTCATATTGTGTCCGATGAGATATTCGCCTACAATGTATACTTTCGAGTTGAACGTGATGCCGCACGTAATCTGTGGGTTCTCCTGGAAGAAGCGGTTCATCAGTGCCTCGTCCTCGTCCGGGCGCTTGGCATAGAGATTCAGTTCCACTATCTTGCAGTCGGGAAAATGCTCCTGCATATATTTTCTGAATCCTTTTTCACGGTTTTCCTGCTGGTTCGATCCCAGGCGTCCTTCGTTGATTTGTCTGAAGATAACAATTTCCTTGGGACATTCTCCCAGCATCATGGCCATGCGGGCGGCAAAGTATCCGCTTTGATCGGATTTCTGCCCGAAGAATGCCAGTGGGTTCAGACTGTCCACATTGGAGTCTATAAATATATAAGGTATTTCCCGTTCTTGTAATTTGTTGGTAAATCTGGCCGTCATTTCAGGAATAGTGGGGGCAAGCAATACGCCGTCCGGCTCTTTTCTCAGTATGTCCTCACCGGCGTTGATGAAGGAGGAATATTCATATTGGTCATAGTACACCACGGACAGGGTGATGTGGAAATCAGAAAAAGTCTCTACGGCTCTTTTCATCCCCATCTCCACATCGGTCCAGTAATCGCCTTCCTTGTGCTGTGGCAGCAGGCAGACGAACAGATACTTTTTGTTGGACGCCAAAGCGCTGGCATACATATTGGGCTGATAGTCCAGTTGCTTCAATATTTCTTCCACCCGTTTCCGGCTGGCTTCGGATACTCCTGTGCGGCCATGCAATACACGGTCCACTGTGCCGACTGATACATCTGCCAGGCGGGCGATATCCTTAATTCTGATTCTTTCGGGCAGTTTATTCATACCTTATTATATATATTGTGCTCGTACACACTAATAATTTATTTTTTTTCGACACAAATATATAACAATTTTTGGTTTTAAAAAAATAAATAGTACCTTTGTGCACGCACACGGATGAATTATTTGAGTGCTCCGTTGAGTACAAGGTTATGATGTGATTCGTCTATAAGTGTGTAAACCAGTAATTTAATTGGATTAGAAGTTAAACGAATAAATATATAACAATTTAAAATCACGAAATTATGGGAAAAGTAGTAACCTTAGGTGAAATTATGTTGAGATTGTCAACTCCGGGAAACACACGTTTTGTACAGTCGGATTCATTTGATGTTGTTTATGGCGGTGGTGAAGCGAACGTAGCGGTGAGCTGCGCGAACTACGGTCACGAAGCTTATTTCGTAACCAAATTGCCGAAACACGAAATAGGACAGTCTGCTGTGAATGCATTGCGTAAATATGGTGTGAAGACCGATTTCATCAGTCGTGGTGGCGACCGCGTAGGTATCTATTATCTGGAAACAGGAGCTTCCATGCGTCCTAGCAAAGTAATTTATGACCGTGCCCACTCGGCTATCGCCGAAGCCGATCCTTGCGATTTCGATTTTGATGCTATCATGGAAGGTGCGGACTGGTTCCATTGGTCAGGTATCACTCCGGCTATTTCTGACAAGGCTGCTGAACTGACCAAGCTGGCTTGTGAAGCTGCAAAACGTCATGGTGTTACTGTGTCTGTTGACTTGAATTTCCGCAAGAAACTGTGGACAAAAGAAAAAGCACAGTCTATCATGAAACCGTTGATGCAGTATGTAGATGTATGTATAGGTAACGAAGAAGATGCTGAACTTTGTCTGGGATTCAAACCGGAAGCGAATGTGGAAGCCGGTGAAACCAATGCGGAAGGTTACAAAGGAATCTTTAAGGCTATGGCAAAGGAATTCGGCTTTAAATATGTAGTGTCTACCTTGCGTGAATCATTCTCGGCTACTCATAACGGTTGGAAGGCTATGATTTACAACGGAGAAGAATTTTATGAATCAAAACGCTATGACATCAACCCGATTATTGACCGTGTAGGTGGTGGCGACTCATTCTCCGGAGGTATCATTCATGGTCTGTTGACTAAACCGAATCAAGGTGTCGCCCTTGAATTCGCTGTTGCCGCTTCTGCTTTGAAGCATACTATCAACGGTGACTTCAATTTGGTATCTGTAGACGAAGTGGAAGCATTGGCCGGTGGCGATGCCAGCGGACGTGTACAACGCTAAATTTGTTTTTTATAAGGAACATGAATGACGCAAATAACGCAAATTTTTGATACATGTTTTATTTGTATCATTTGTGTTCCAATCTTTCATTTAAACTAAAATATGAAATTATGGCTCGTTTTGATAAAATAGCAGTGTTGAACAAGATTGGTTCAACCGGAATGGTTCCTGTGTTCTACCATAAAGATGCAGAAGTGGCAAAGAAAGTGGTGAAAGCTTGTTATGATGGCGGAGTTCGTGCATTTGAATTTACAAACCGTGGTGACTTTGCTCATGAAGTATTCGCGGAAGTTGTGAAATACGCGGCAAAGGAATGTCCTGAAATGGCTATGGGAGTAGGTTCTATCGTTGATCCTGCTACTGCTGCTCTTTACTTGCAGCTAGGCGCTTGCTTTGTGGTAGGTCCGTTGTTTAATCCAGAAATCGCTAAAGTGTGCAACCGTCGTTTGGTGGCTTATACTCCGGGATGCGGAAGCGTGTCCGAGGTGGGTTTCGCTCAGGAAGTAGGTTGTGATCTTTGCAAAATATTCCCGGGTGATGTATTGGGAGCAAAATTGGTTAAAGGTTTGCTGGCTCCGATGCCTTGGTCTAAACTGATGGTGACCGGTGGTGTGGAGCCGACTCAGGAAAATCTGACTTCTTGGATTAAGGCAGGTGTGTTCTGTGTAGGTATGGGTTCTAAATTGTTCCCTGGCGACAAGGTAGCCGCAGAAGACTGGGCGTATGTAACTGCAAAGTGTAAAGAGGCATTAGGCTACATTGCAGAAGCCCGCGCAAATAAATAAGAAAAAGATCAGCTCATGCCCGCAAGGGGTTAGTGAATTAGGGCGTGAGTATCATTTTGTTTAAAGGTGTATATAAAATGGGTAAGGGCCATCGCGAAGTGTATTCGCGGTGGCTTTTCACTTTCCGGCGTGTGCTTGAAGCGGGATGGTGGTAAAAATATTCTTGTAAAGATTGGTAGATAGAATAAAAATTTGTTCTTTTGCACCATTTCTTAAAAAAATAAAATGAAGCGTTTAATCTAAAACACACAAAAATGAAAAAAGCATTATTAAAGGTAACCGTCATGTTGTTATGTTTGGCGGGGGTAACTCCTGTAATGGCCCAGTTTAATTTGAAGAAGGCAGTGGGGGGAGCCGTAAAGGCTGCAAAGGCGGTGACTTTGACCGATGAGCAGATGACAGAGTATGTAAAGGAGTACATTGACTGGATGGATAAGCATAATCAGGTTTGTGCGGACGATGATCCGTATACTGTCCGTTTGAAAAAACTGACTGAAGGGTTGACCGAAGTGGAAGGGATGCCGCTGAATTTCAAAGTATATTATGTGATTGATGTAAACGCGTTTGCTTGTGCCGACGGCAGCGTGCGTGTGTTTTCTTCACTGATGGATATCATGACAGATGAAGAGTTGTTGGGAGTAATAGGCCATGAGGTAGGTCATGTGGCACACAAAGACTCAAAGAACGGTTTCCGTACCGCATTGCTGACATCGGCATTGAAAGATGGTATTTCATCACAAGGAGGAAAAGCGGCTGCCCTGACAGATTCCCAGTTGGGTGACTTGGGAGAGGCATTGGTTAATGCTACTTATTCACAAAAACAGGAACGCGCCGCCGATGATTATGGTTACGAGTTTCTGAAGAAAGCAGGTAAGAATCCTTGGGCGATGGCATTATCATTCCAGAAATTGAAAAAATTGCAAGAAGAGGCAGGAGCACAGAAAAGCAGCAAGCTGAATCAGTTGTTCTCTACTCATCCCGATCTTGACGCACGTATCCAGCGTATGGAGGAACGTGCTACAAGCGAAGGTATTGAGAAACCTGCAAACACGATGGAGGAAACAGCGAAATAAATGGTTTCCGGCAATGTAGGTGTTATACACATAATAGAGGGTGTCCATTTCAATGGTGGACACCCTCTTCTTTTTTGGGAGATTTTTTTGCATGACCTTATCTTGCCTCCCGGCGGGATAAAATCTGAATTTATTATGAGAGAAATCCTTATTGGGAGAAAATCAAAGTCCAAAGTTCAGGTTAAAAGAATCAAGTGTTCTTTTTCGTCTAGATTATAGAAGGAAATCTCTTGGTACAAAGATACGCTTATTTTAATGGTTGCCGAATTCCCTGTAGGGTTATATCATAGCTAGATTTCCTAAAATGATGGCAAAAATTCCTTTTTTCTTTCTGATACTTTGCCTTCTCTTTACATTGTGCTATATGCTATGTGTTGTAAATCAGAAGGTTAATAGTGTATATTGTTTCTAGACTATGCAAAAATAGGGTGGCTTAATATAAGTGAAAATCACTATCTTTGTATAAACCAGCAGAAAGAAATGCACAAAACAGTTTAGCCATGATGAATTACGCATACGATACATCTTTGCAGGAAACGATGATACTGACTGAAGCGTTTCACACAGACAGGGTCATCTGTGACAATGGTAGTCTGTATAAGTTTATATGGGTCCAGGAAGGCAAACTGACATTGATAGTAGACCATGTGGAAATAGAGATGGAGCAGGATGAAATCATCTCTGTGAGTAATCTTCACCGCACGGAGTTCAAGAATGTATCGGGCAGGTATCTTGCTCTTCTTTTCAACGAGAATTTTTACGGCATTTACAAGCATGAGAAAGAAGTGTCGTGCAGTGGAGTGCTGTTTAGCGGAACTTCCGGTATAGTGCATCTGCGGCTCCCGATAACCGATTCCGAACTGTTGCACGAGGTGGTGGACAGAATGGTTACCGAATACATTCTGCGGGATAACCTGCAGGGAGAAATGCTCCGCCTGCTGCTGAAACGTTTCATCATTCTGTGTACCCGGTTGGCCCGTAAGCAGTTGTCCGGCTTTCCGGTTAATGAAAAAGGTTTTGACATCATCCAGCGTTATTATGTGTTGGTGGACAATCATTTCAAGGAGAAAAAGCAGGTACAGGCATATGCTGCTTTGTTGCATCGTTCTCCCAAGACGCTTTCCAATTTATTTGCCGCATACGGTATGCCTTCCCCTTTGAAGATTATACAAGAACGAGTGGTGACCGAAGCGAAACGGCTGTTGCTGCATACCTCGCATAGCATCAAAGAAATATCGGTGATTTTGGGCTTTGAAAGTGTGGGTACTTTCAGCCGCTTCTTTAAGAATATGACGGGGGAAAATACCTCGGCATACCGGAAAAGATTGCAATAAATAAGAACCGGTTCTTATTGCTATTAATTTTGATAAAAACAGGGACTTTTTCCATGTTTTATGTAGTTATTCTGAAACAGTATCCGTTATCTGATTAAAAAAACAAGCATCAAAACTTTCTATCTATCTAATTTTCTTGTAAATTTGCACCTTAATTTTTGGAAGGTATTGCCTTTTAGTTAGAGAATACAAGAAAACGATATAAAATTATGAGTAAGAAATTTGCTGAACACTCGCAACTCAACCTATCACAGGTCAATAAAGATGTGCTGAAGAAGTGGGATGAAAACGATGTTTTCGCCAAGAGTATGACAGAACGTGAAGGATGTCCTTCTTTCGTGTTTTACGAAGGACCTCCCTCGGCTAATGGTATGCCGGGTATTCACCACGTGATGGCACGTACCATTAAAGATACTTTCTGCCGCTATAAAACCATGAAAGGGTTCCAGGTAAAACGCAAGGCCGGATGGGATACTCACGGACTGCCTGTGGAACTGGGTGTGGAAAAAGCATTGCATATCACCAAGGAGGATATCGGAAAGACCATTTCTGTTGCCGAGTACAACGCGGCTTGCCGTAAGGACGTGATGAAGTTTACCAAAGAGTGGACAGACCTTACTCATAAGATGGGTTACTGGGTGGACTTGGAGAATCCATACATCACTTATGACAACCGCTATATTGAAACGTTGTGGTGGCTTTTGAAGCAGCTTTATAACAAAGGTCTGCTGTATAAAGGCTACACCATCCAGCCTTACTCTCCGGCTGCCGGAACAGGATTGAGCTCGCACGAGTTGAACCAGCCGGGCTGTTACCGTGATGTGAAAGACATCACTGTGGTAGGACAGTTCAAGATGAAGAATCCGAAACCCGAGATGGCGGAATGGGGAACTCCTTATTTTCTGGCGTGGACAACTACTCCGTGGACATTGCCTTCGAATACGGCATTGTGCGTAGGACCGAAAATAGACTATGTGGCCGTGCAGACTTACAACGGATATACCGGAGAAAAGATGACTGTAGTATTGGCAAAAGCCTTGCTCTATACTCACTTTAACAAGAAAGCGGAGGAACTTGCCTTGGAAGACTATAAGCCGGGTGACAAACTGATTCCGTTCAAAGTAGTGGGTGAATATAAAGGACCGGATCTGGTAGGCATGGAATACGAACAGCTTATTCCTTGGGTGAAACCGGTGACGGTAGATGAAAACGGAAAATGGCAAGAAGCGGCCGGTCAGGCATTCCGTGTCATTCTCGGTGACTATGTAACTACCGAAGATGGTACGGGTATCGTACATATCGCTCCGACATTCGGTGCGGACGATGCTTTTGTAGCACGTGCGGCAGGTATTCCTTCTCTGTTCATGATAAACAAGAAGGGTGAAACCCGTCCTATGGTGGATCTGACTGGTAAATTCTATCTGTTGGACGAACTGGACGAGACTTTCGTGAAGGAATGTGTGGACGTAGAGAAATATAAGGAATATCAGGGTCGGTGGGTGAAGAATGCTTACGATCCTCAGTTTACTGTAGATGGCAAGTACGATGAAAAAGCTGCCGCTGCCGCCGAATCACTCGATATCTATATCTGTATGATGATGAAAGCCGGCAACAAGGCGTTCAAGATAGAAAAGCATGTGCACAATTATCCGCACTGCTGGCGTACTGACAAACCGGTGCTCTACTATCCGCTGGACAGTTGGTTCATCCGATCTACCGCAGCCAAAGAGCGCATGATGGAACTGAACAAGACTATCAACTGGAAACCGGAATCTACCGGGACAGGCCGTTTCGGCAAGTGGTTGGAAAACTTGAATGACTGGAATTTGAGCCGTTCTCGTTATTGGGGGACTCCGCTGCCTATCTGGCGCAGTGAAGAGGGAGAAGAGCTTTGTATCGGTTCTGTAGAGGAATTGTATAATGAAATAGAAAAATCAATAGCTGCCGGATTTATGACCGCCAATCCTTATAAGGAAAAAGGTTTTGTTCCGGGCGAATATAACGGGGAGAACTATGATAAGATAGACCTTCACCGTCCGTATGTGGATGATATCATCTTGGTGTCTGAAAGCGGCAAGCCGATGAAACGTGAGGCCGACTTGATTGATGTGTGGTTCGACTCCGGTGCGATGCCTTACGCGCAGTTGCACTATCCGTTCGAAAATAAGGAAATTGTGGACAACCGTACTTATTATCCTGCGGATTTCATTGCAGAAGGGGTGGATCAGACCCGTGGCTGGTTCTTTACGCTACATGCTATCGCTACGATGGTATTCGACAGTGTGGCTTACAAGAACGTAATCTCTAATGGCTTGGTTTTGGATAAGAACGGAAACAAAATGTCAAAACGTCTGGGCAATGCGGTGGATCCGTTCGGCGCTATCGAACAGTATGGCTCCGATCCTTTGCGTTGGTACATGATTACCAATTCTTCTCCGTGGGATAACTTGAAATTTGATACCGATGGGGTGGATGAGGTTCGTCGTAAATTCTTCGGTACCTTATATAATACCTATTCGTTCTTTGCACTTTATGCCAATGTGGATGGTTTCGCTTATCAGGAAGCAGAAGTGCCGGTAAATGAACGTCCCGAGATAGACCGTTGGATTCTGTCTGTTCTGAATTCATTGGTGAAGAACGTGGACGCTTGTTACAACGATTACGAACCGACCAAGGCAGGACGTTTGATTACAGACTTCGTAAATGATAATTTGAGTAACTGGTACGTGCGCTTGAACCGTAAACGTTTCTGGGGTAATGCTATGTCACAGGATAAGCTGTCCGCTTATCAGACATTGTATACTTGTCTTGAAACAGTGGCTAGGCTGATGGCACCTGTCGCTCCGTTCTATGCCGACCGTTTGTATACAGATTTGATTGCCGTTACAGGTCGTGACACCGTGGTTTCTGTACACTTGGCCAAGTTCCCGGAATGTAATGAGGCATTGATAGACGGAGAACTGGAAGCGCGTATGCAGATGGCTCAGGATGTTACTTCTATGGTATTGGCATTGCGCCGTAAAGTCAATATCAAAGTGCGCCAGCCGTTGCAGTGTATCATGGTTCCGGTGGTGGACGAAGAGCAGAAAATGCACATCGAAGCCGTAAAAGACTTGATTATGAACGAAGTGAATGTGAAAGAAATCAAGTTTGTAGACGGAGCTGCAGGCGTATTGGTGAAAAAGGTGAAATGTGACTTTAAAAAACTGGGTCCGAAATTCGGCAAACAGATGAAAGCTGTTGCCGCAGCCGTAGCCGGAATGTCGCAAGAAGCTATTGCCGAATTGGAGAAAAATGGTAAATATACCTTTATGCTTGATGGTGCGGAAACGGTTATCGAAACAACGGATGTGGAGATCTTCAGTGAGGATATTCCGGGATGGCTGGTTGCCAATGAAGGCAAACTGACTGTGGCTTTGGAGGTTACCGTAACCGAAGAACTGCGTCGTGAGGGGGTTGCCCGTGAGTTGGTAAACCGTATACAGAATATCCGTAAGAGTAGTGGTTTTGAGATAACAGACAAAATAAAAGTGGCATTATCTAAAAATCCTCAAACCGATGATGCGGTAAATGAATATAATACTTATATTTGTAACCAAGTTCTTGCTAACTCCTTGGAATTAGTGGATGAAGTGAAGAACGGTACAGAATTAAATTTTGATGATTTCTCACTTTATGTGAGTGTCGTAAAAGAATAATTAACCTTTTAAAACTAAGTTATATGGCTGAAAAAACTAGATATTCAGATGCGGAACTTGAGGAATTCCGTGCTATTATCATGGAAAAACTGGAATTGGCTCAGCGCGACTATGATAGACTGAAAAGTAGTATCATGAATAAGGACGGTAATGATACGGACGATACTTCCCCTACTTATAAAGTTTTGGAAGAAGGTGCTAATACATTGTCTAAAGAAGAAACAACCCGGTTGGCGGCACGTCAGCTGAAGTTTATCCAAGGATTGCAGGCGGCACTGATACGTATCGAAAATAAAACTTATGGTATTTGCCGTGAAACCGGTAAGTTGATTCCGAAGGAAAGGCTTCGTGCAGTACCTCATGCAACACTGAGCATTGAGGCAAAGAACGAAGGAAAGAAATAAAATAGTGGTTAATGGTTAGTGATTAATAGTTAATGAGTTTCACTGTCATGTTACAGTATTAACCGCTAATCATTAACCATTAATTAATTTTCAATTTAATAAATGAAGAAACTACTCACCAAGGGGCAGCTCTCTGTTCTTATTGTCTTTGGAATTCTGATTATCGACCAGATAATAAAGATATTGGTAAAGACCAATATGTACTGGCATGAGAGTATCCGCATAACAGATTGGTTTTATATCTATTTTACAGAAAATAACGGCATGGCTTTCGGTATGGAAATATTTGGAAAGTTATTCCTTACTACCTTCCGTATTGTAGCTGTGGGATTGATTATCTGGTATCTGGCAAAAATCGTGAAACAGAATTATAAGACTGGTTATATTGTATGTATCTCTTTAATTTTGGCAGGGGCTATCGGTAATATTATAGACAGTGTGTTCTATGGAGTTATTTTTAATGAAAGTACTCATAGTACCATCGCTTCTTTTGTTCCGGTAGGTGAAGGGTATTCGGAATGGTTACATGGTAAAGTGGTGGATATGTTCTATTTTCCCATTATTGAAACCAACTGGCCCGAATGGATACCGGGAATAGGAGGGGAACATTTCATATTTTTCAGTCCGATATTTAATTTTGCCGATGCCGCCATCAGTTGCGGTATTGTGGCGTTGTTGTTATTTTACGGTAAATATCTGAATAAGAATATTCACCCGTCAGCAGAAGAAATTAAAGAATAAATGATGCGTCGCAAGAATATTACTTGGGTGTGGCTGCTGGGTGCGGCTTTTATGGTGGGGTGTGGTAAGCAAGTGCCTGAAAATATTATCCAGCCGGACAGGATGGAGAATATCTTGTACGATTATCATTTAAGTATCTCCATGGGCAATAATCTGAGTTATTCTGATAATTATCAAAAGGAAGCATATAAGAACTATGTTTTCGAGAAGCATCATATTACTGAAGCTGAATTCGATTCGTCCATGGTGTGGTACACACGTCACACAGAGGAACTTGCCAGCCTCTATAAAAAGCTGGGGGAACGCTTCCGCAGTGAAAAAAAACACATGCAGGAGTTACTGGCATTGCGTGAGAATAAACCGGCTGTATCGTTGCCGGGAGATACTGTGGATGTATGGTATGACCGTAAACTTTATTGGCTGACAGATGTTCCGTTGGCGAATAAGGTGACTTTTGAGATTCCCGCTGATAGTAATTTCAAAGCAAAGGATGCTTTCCTGTGGTCGGCTGATTGTATATTCCTTTCGGAAGGAGAACGGAGAGCCACTATGGGGTTCAATATTTTGTTTGATAATGATTCTGTGGTGGGACGTGTGAAGGATATCACGTGTTCTGGTGTGCAGACCTTGTATATAAAGCCTGATTCTGCTTTTGCCATCAAGAGTGTGAACGGATTTATTTACTATATGGATAGTGATTCGTCAACGAATAAGCCGGGACTGATTATCAATAATATTACTTTGACCCGTTATCATGAACCGGTAGATACAATGACAGTTGCCGGAAAGGATAGTTTGGCTGTGGAACGGCGTGTTGGAACAGATTCGATGGTAACAGAGAAAAAAGCAGATTCGATTCAATCGGTGGATATCAGGAAAAATGTTCCCGTCCGTATGAATCCACGTGAGATGAAGGAGAATAATGCGGCAGATCATTCTCACTCAGATCGTCCTCAGAGAATCAAGCGCAGAAATTAATTATTTTTTGTGGGTATGAGACGTTTTGCTTGTCATTATCTTTATGTTTCGGCAGATGGCTGTTATTCTAAATATGTAGTGGAGTTGGAAGATAGCGATAGAGTGCGTGCATATTTTCCATTGAAGGAGGAGATTAGTGCGACACAATGGATAGGCGGAGTGATTATTATTTCTCCGATGTATGAGTTGGATATTTGTTCCGGAGAGAAATTTGTTGATTTCCTGCACCGTGCCATGCTGGAAACAGAACTTGAGCAACCTGTATATGCATGGCATATAGCTGATTTTGATTTGCCGGGAAAGGAGTTTACAGCAGGAAGCAGACTGGTACGCTTATAATGTATGCTTTGGGTAGAGCTGTAGTATTTCTCATTCAGAAATTATTGGATATGCCGATGGAAATATGAATTTTAAGGTAATAAACGTCTTCTGAACTCCGAGCAAACCACTGCTGTGGCAATTGCCACATTCAATGATTCGGAGGTTTCCCGTTCTTGAGGATAATTGGGAATGTATAACTTCTTGTTTATCAGCTTCTCTACTTCAGGACTTACTCCTTTTCCTTCGTTTCCCATGACAATCAATCCATGAGCCGATAGGGATTCTGCATAAATAATGTTCCCGCTTAAAAAAGTGCCGTATACAGGAATATCGGCCAGGCTTTCAATAAGCTGTGGTAAAGAACAGTAATGAACTTTTACTCTAGCCAATGCCCCCATGGTTGCCTGTACGGTTTTGGGATTATACACATCTGCTGTCCCTGCCGAGCAGAAGATATGCTCAATGCCAAACCAGTCTGCCAAGCGGATAATGGTTCCCAGATTTCCGGGATCTTGTACATCGTCCAACGCCAGGCATAGAGAACTTTTAATAACTTCCGGATTTAAATCATAAAAAGGTTGTACAAAAACGGCCAATACCTCTTGGGGGGTCTTTTGAAGGCTGGCACGTGACAACTCTTCTTGTGTTACTTCAATAATTTCGTTGGCCGTGACAGGGTGGTTTATTTTCAGCCAATTGGAAGTGGCAATCAGTAACTTGCAGGGGAAGTAGCCTAATAAATCGCCTACCAATTTATGTCCTTCGGCCACAAAAACTTGTTCTTCTTTGCGTTTTTTTTTCAGTTCCAACGAACGGATATATTTTATTTTGTTTTTGCTCAGCATGATAATTTCTATTTAATAACAAATATTTGGAGCAAAGCTAAGAAGATATTTTCAATTAATATCTATCTTTGTAGATAAATTTGCGAAGGTTACGGATTTGTATGAAGAAAAGCGCACGCCCATATATATGCACATTTATTATAGCACTATGCACCTCGTGTTCGGTCAGTAAATTTATTCCTGAGGATAAATATTTATTGGATGAGGTCAGGATTGTATCTGAGACGAAAGAGGTGAAGCCGTCACTATTCAATTCATATATTCGTCAGAATCCTAATGCCAAATGGTTTAATTTGGTTAAGATACCTATGCGCACTTATTGCGTCTCAGGCGTGGACTCCACTAAATGGATTAATCGTTTTTTTAGGAAGATTGGTGATGCTCCGGTAATCTATGATGAATCTGTTGCCCTGAAATCCCAGGAGGAAATAGAGAAAGCGGTACGTAATATGGGGTATATGGGGGCTACTGTGCACTTGGATAAAAAAACGAAGAAGAACAAATTAAAATTGGCTTACCGTATTCATGCCGGGCATCCTTATAGGGTACGTCATGTGGTGTATGATATAGATGATTTGGTTATCAGTAACTACATGCGGCAGGACTCTGCCCAAAGTTTGTTGGCGCCCGGTATGTTGTTTGATGTGAATGTGCTGGATACTGAACGGCAGCGGATTACCAAATTATTGCAAAATAAGGGGTATTATAAGTTCAACAAGGATTTTTTGGTCTATCAGGCGGATACGGCTAGAAATACCTATTTGGTGGATTTGACTCTACGATTACTTCCTTATCAGCGTAGAAAAGAAGATTTGCCGCGGAAGCATAGACAATACAAGGTGGGGGAGGTGAACTTTCTGGCGGATGATGAAATCATGTCGGTGCAGGAAGGAACTTTGGAAGAATTTGACTCTTTGCGATACAAAGGATATAGTATGTATTACAAGGGAAAGGCTTTTCTCCGTCCGCAAGTGTTGGTTGATTTCAATCGTATCCGTCCGGGAGAACTGTATAGTGAACAGGATGTGCAAAACACCTATTCCAATCTGGGGCGTTTGCGTGCCTTGAAATACTCTAATATTCGTTTTCGTGAAGTGAATGGAGAAAATGGTACGCAACTGGACGCGTACGTATTTTTGGCAAAGAACAAAAATAAATCCATGGCGTTTGAAGTAGAAGGAACTAATTCGGCTGGTGACTTGGGAGCGGCTGCCTCGGTTTCTTTTCAGCACCGCAATGTATTCAAAGGTTCCGAAACTTTTATGATGAAAGTACGTGGCGCTTATGAGGCCATTACGGGATTGGGGGTGGCTTCACAGGATTATGTGAATGATAATTACATGGAGTATGGGATAGAAAGCAGCTTGAATTTCCCTCAGTTCATGTTTCCTTTTCTATCATCGAATTTTAAAAAGAAAATTAGAGCTACTTCAGAGGTCGGCTTAAAGTTCACATCGCAAGTTCGTCCGGAATTCTCGCGTACACTGGCTTCTGCTTCATGGAGTTATAAATGGACTGACAGGAAACGTATGCAACACCGTTTGGATTTGGTAGATGTCAATTATGTATATATGCCTAGAAAGTCATCGGCTTTTCAGGAATATTTGGACAGCATGAGTCTGAGGAATTCAGCTTTGAAAGCCAGTTATGAAAATCAGCTTGTTGTGCGTACAGGGTACAGCTTTACCTATAACAGTGCAGGAAACGCCATGATGCGTACACCTACTAAAAATTCCTATTCTATTCGTGCCAATATTGAAGAGGCTGGTAATTTACTATATGTTGCTTCCAAATTGGTTCACCCTAATCCGAAAGATGGAGAAGATTATGTGCTGGCAAATATTCCTTTTGCTCAATATGTGAAAGCAGATTTTGATTTTGCAAAGAATTTCATGATAGATCCGCGTAACTCATTTGTGTTTCATATAGGAGTGGGGGTGGCCTATCCGTATGGTAACTCCAAAATGCTTCCTTTTGAAAAGAGATATTTTTCCGGTGGCGCGAACAGTGTACGTGGGTGGTCTGTGCGTTCTTTGGGGCCTGGTGTTTATAAAGGTAGTGAGGATGGGAGAATGGACTTTATCAATCAGGCTGGTGATATTAAATTGGACTTGAATATAGAATATCGTACTCATTTGTTTTGGAAATTGAATGGAGCGGCTTTTGTGGATGCCGGTAATATCTGGACTATTCGTGATGACTCCGGACAGGAAGGTGGTTTATTCAAATTTAACGAGTTTTATAAACAGATAGCTGTAGCATACGGTTTGGGAATCCGTTTTGATCTGGATTATTTGATTTTGCGTTTTGATGGTGGCATGAAGGCCATAAATCCTGTGGAAACAGGTAAAAAACGATATCCTGTTATCCGACCGCGCTTTAGCCGTGATTTTGCTTTTCACTTTGCAGTAGGTTATCCATTTTAAAGAAAAATATATAATATGATGAAAGAAAGAAAGAGAACATATACTGAGGAGGAGGTTAATGAGTTGAAAAAATGGTTTGATTCTCAATCACTTCCTCCAACAATGCAGATAGATAAGGCTGCTTTTACTCCTAATTTAAAGGATACGGTAGATATGCTGTTTGAGCAGGCCTATGTATGTTACGAAAATCCTAAAATGCAGGGATGTCTTTATTTGTTAGAGAAAATTAAGAGCAATTTGGAAAAAAACGGGGCAGGAGCGTGAGCAATTAGCATTTCATATTGTTATCAAGGTATTATAATTTAATACTGACAGTATGAAGAAGAATTTATTATTGTATGGTGTATTTCTTTGCGCCCTCTCCATGTCCTCTTGTTCCGGTGGTTCCAAGAGTAGTCACGTTATGGATAGCAGTAGCATGAGTGTGGAGAATGCGAATGAAGTGATGAAGTATTATGATACCTCATTGAAAATCTTGAAAGACTTAGTTAATGAGAATGAGATAAAAGCGGTGCTGGGCTACTTGGATCAGAAGATGCCGGTAGATTCTCTGCCTGTGGTATCACAGCCTGTGGTTTCTGTTCAAGATACAGTGTTTGTTTCTAATCCGGGAAATTACTTCAACGAGAATGACCGTCAGAATCTGAAGGAAAATTATGGCCGTTTGTTCCGGTCGATTTCTGCATTTTATGAGAACTATAAGACTTACCGGCTGTATATGCAGGATCAATCATATAAAAAGGATAATAATGCTTTGGCGGATAAAATAAGAAAAGAGGAGCTATTATTGAGTATTGCTTTATCTGAATACAAACAGGTTATTTTTGATATATTAACTCCGATGGTTGAGGGGGCTAAAATAACTCTGACTCCTATAAAGGGAGATGTTAAAGATAAATAGAAGTATAACAGGCAGCTGGAAGGTTGCCTGTTTGGATTGTATTATGTGAATTAAATCCTTGTTGTTCTCTGCTTTGTTGTTAAGGAAGCTATTTCATTTCCAATCTTCTTGATTTTTTCTCTTAAATATTTTCAGTCTGTTCAAGAACTATTTTTAGATATATCTTTTATACGTTCCCCTTTAGAGAAACTTGACATTCCGGTAGGAGATGCTTGCTTGTAGATTTTTATTGTTTAAGTTTATGCTATAATGATGAAAAAGCCAAAAGGGTATGTATATAGGATAAATAGAACTCAGATGGATTGCTGATATTGTTTTAATTGTCCATTTAATGGGTTGAATTTAATAAAATTGTTAATAACTTTCACATAACTTTTCTATAAATAATGTGAAGTTTAATAAGGTGTTTTTTATCTTTGTAGCAGATTAATTGTAAAAAAGTGCTGTAATATTATTTGTTATGGAAAAATCGTATGTTATAAATAGAATTAAAGAATTATGCAATAAAAAGAATGACAGAGAGATAGCTTTGGATTTCTCTTATAATAATAGGATATTCCATGCAAAATATTTATTTTTAGGCAATGACCTTTATATTACAGATACATTAAATGTTATTGAGTTAAAGGATTTGGATATGGGAGTTTTGAGCAGACTTAGCGAATTATTAAAAATATAAGATAACTGATTTTCCTTGTGCAGTCATTGATGGCTGTACGCTCATTTGTATTTTAAAGCGGTGGCCCGGGAGGGGTAGCCGCTTTTGTTTGATGGACTTATAACAAAAAAGGAATAACTTTTGTTACTCCTTTCGTACACCCTCAGGGATTCGAACCCTGGACCCACTGATTAAGAGTCAGTTGCTCTACCAACTGAGCTAAGAGTGCAAAATGCAAACTATTTTTCCGTACACCCTCAGGGACTCGAACCCTGGACCCATTGATTAAGAGTCAATTGCTCTACCAGCTGAGCTAAGAGTGCAAAATACAAACTATTTTTTCTTTTGTACACCCTCAGGGATTCGAACCCTGGACCCACTGATTAAGAGTCAGTTGCTCTACCAACTGAGCTAAGAGTGCATTCTTTTCTGATTTGCGGTTGCAAAGGTAGGTGTTTTCTTTTAAACATCCAACATTTTGCATCATTTTTTCACCTTTTCATCGAAATTTATTCAAACTCATAAATATCTGAAGGCGTATTCCGCTTTAAGGCAATGACTTGCACATCTTTGCCAACGATAATCCCTTTGTTTCGTAGTGAGAGTTCTACTGTCTTATATGCCAGTTCGGGGTGATTATTGTCTTTGCTAAGATGACAAAGCCAAATATATTTAAGACTTTCATTGATATTTTCTGCCAAAAAATCGGCGGTTTCGCGGTTACTCATGTGTCCATTAGGCCCGGCAATACGTTCTTTTAAATATTGGGGATAAGGTCCCATTTTCAACATCTCTTCATCGTAATTCGCTTCCAATACCAAATAGTTTGCTTTACATATATATTCGGCGGCAGTGGGAGTGATATGCCCCAAGTCAGTAAGGAAAGAAAATATTTTACCGTCTATATTTATGCAATAGCCAACATTGTCTGTTCCGTCGTGAGGCACTTCAAAGGCAGTAATTGCGAAATCTTCCAATTCCATTGTCTCACCTTTGTGCAGGTAGTGTACGCAGGTCGATAATTTCTCGGTCATGCAATAACTTTTGTTGATTCCTGCATGTACTTCCGGAGTAGAGTAAACAGGAATTCCAAATTTCTCTCCTAAATGCCCTACTGCTTTGATGTGGTCGGCATGATCGTGTGTTATGAATACTGCCCGGATAATATCCAGTCCGATTCCAAGTTCTTTTAATGTTTTTTTTATTGTACGGATGCCAATGCCTGCATCCACCAATATGCCATATCTGTCTGTTCCGAGAAAATAGCAGTTGCCGCTACTTCCGCTTGCGAGACTTATAAATTTGATTTTCATTTTGTTGCTCACCCAATTC